>NZ_NCWQ01000081.1:0-33888 GCF_002156885.1 Flavobacterium sp. AJR
ACATTAACCACAGAATCTCAAAATTTAACTACAGGAGCAATAACCTATACAAATGAAGCTGGCACAGCAGTTACTTCGCAAGTAGTAAGTGCCGATGCTGGTAATATTGTAACAGTTGGAGCAGATGGTGGAGCTTTTGTAAATAATGCTGTTATTAAAGCGAATGAAACATTGACTACAGAATCTCAAAATTTAACAACAGGAGCAATAACCTATACAAATGAAGCAGGTACAGTAGTTACTTCGCAAGTTGTAAGTGCCGATGCTGGTAATATTGTAACAGTTGGAGCAGATGGTGGAGCTTTTGTAAATAATGCTGTTATTAAAGCCAACGAGACATTGACCACAGAATCTCAAAATTTAACAACAGGAGCAATAACCTATACAAATGAAGCAGGTACAGCAGTTACTTCGCAAGTAGTAAGTGCCGATGCTGGTAATATTGTAACAGTTGGAGCAGATGGTGGAGCTTTTGTAAATAATGCTGTTATTAAAGCGAATGAAACATTGACTACAGAATCTCAAAATTTAACAACAGGAGCAATAACCTATACAAATGAAGCAGGTACAGTAGTTACTTCGCAAGTTGTAAGTGCCGATGCTGGTAATATTGTAACAGTTGGAGCAGATGGTGGAGCTTTTGTTGATAACGCTATTATTAAAGCCAACGAAACAGTAACAGTAATAACTCCAATAGTAACTACAGGAAATACCATTGCAACTTATACAAATGAAGCTGCGGGAACTCCAGTAGATATTAAAGAAACGCTAACATCATTAACAGATGTTGTGACACAAGTTACAGATGAATTTGGGAATGTTAAGGATTTACACACATTGACTTATACAGATGAGGTAGGTACTCCTAATGGAATAGATTTATCCGTTTTAGTTAAAGGAGTAGAAACATTAACTTCATTGAGTTATGATGGTACAACTCAGTCATTGATTTATCAAGATGAAGAAGGAAATTCTTCTGATTTTAAATTGACAGATTTAGTTGGAGATGCGCAAACATTAACAACATTACAAGTAAATCTTGCAACAGGTACTTTAGATTTTACTGATGAACACGGAACAGTAAACCCTATAGATTTGAGTGCTGCTGTAAAAGAGCCTTGGTTTAGTTCAACAACAAATGTTGGAGCGACATTAAATACCGAAAATATTTATACAAACGGATGGGTAGGAATTGGATACACAACACCATCTGTAGCAACTAATGAAAAATTGAGAGTAAATGGTGCTATTACAACAATCAATAGTTACTATGCGGATTATGTATTCGAAGATTATTTTAAAGGTTTTTCTGAAATCAAAGCCGATTATAAATTTAAACGTTTATCAGAGGTAGAGGATTATATCAAAAAGAACAAACACCTTCCAGGAATAACTCCAATTACAGAGTTAGAAAAAACCAAAGAAGGGTATTCATTTAATATGTCGGAGTTATCAATTCAGTTATTAGAAAAAACAGAAGAGATATACCTTCATATAATCGAGCAAAACAAAGAAATTGAAGCAAAAGACAAAGAAATTAAAGAATTGAAATTAGCTTCAGAATCGATGAATCAACGTTTGGAAAAATTAGAAAAACTAATACTAGAGAAAAAATGATAAAAGTTCTTATCAGCTTTTTAGTATTCAGTACAAAAAGCGTAAGTATCAACTAATATTATTCTAGACTAAAAAATAAGATTATGAAATATATATATAAAACGCAAAAAATTATCCTAGCAACATTATTTAGTTTGCTCAGTTTTTGCTCAGTTTTTGCACAAACGGATAATACAAAATTAAAGGACGGTACAATAAGTACCGGGGCAACCAAAGCCTTTCCCGGAGCATTGTTTGAATTAGAAAGTAACAACAAAGGAATGTTAACTTCAAGATTAACTACAGCACAACGTGATGGAATTGCTGTTGCTAACTTAACCGATGGATTATTAATATTTAATACAACAACCGGATGTTTTGATTATTGGAGTCAGATACAAGGAGTATGGTTAAGTATTTGTGGTACACCACCACCGGCAGTATTTGGAATTTCGGCAGACGAATGTCTTCAAATACTTGGTAATGGTGCTTATAAACAAGGGGTAGCTTTAACACTGGCAAATTATTTGACAGTTCCAGTTACAGCAATTCAACCAGGAACCTACACTATATCAGCAACAAATAGTAATGGATATTATTTTACAACTAGCGGAACTTTTCCTAGTGCAGGTTCTTATGTTTTGAATTTGCCAGGTACAGGTACACCAAATAATGGTTTTACAGTAGGCGATCCAGGAGATGCACTTACTATTTCATTAAATGGAGTACCAGTTTCATGTGTACCTCATGTTTATGTAGAAAAAGCCAATGTCGATTTTGCAATAACTTGTGCAAGTATAGCACCAACAGGTTCTTATAATATCGGGATCCCACTTACAGTTGCAAATAAGTTATCTGTAGAAGTAAATGTAACAAATCTAGGTTTCTGGAGTATGAGTACCAATACAGTAAATGGATATTCATTTAGCGCAACGGGTACCTATACAACATTAGGAGTTCAAACAATTAATCTATTAGGAACTGGTACACCAATTGCATCAGGAACAAATAGTTTTAACCTTTCCTCTAATGCTACAACAGCAGGCACAGGTTCTTGTTCTGGTATTTCAGTTCCAGTCGCTCCTGTAGCATATACAATGGATTGTACAACAGCAACACAAAACGGAGTTTACATGCAAAATATTCCTTTAATTGCTGCTAATACAATCACTTTACCAATTAATGTAACCGCAACAGGTCAAACAACAATAAGTACTACCACAGCTAGCGGAATTACATTTACATCAGGACTGATTAATTTATCAGTTTTAGGACCTCAAAATGTAACTTTAAGTGGTTCAGGAACCCCAACAGCATCAGGAGCAATAGCCTTTACGGTTACAGGAACTCCAGGTACAGTAGGAACTTGTTCATTAAATGTAACTATAGCTGCACAACCAGTTACCTATGTAACTAATTGTGGAGGAATAACAGTAGCGGGTACTTATGCCCCAGGAACAGCAATGGATGCTACAAATACCATGACAGTTCCAGTAACAGTAACTTATGTAGGAGCCTATTCAATTACTACGAATACAGTTAATGGTATTACTTTTTCTGCAACAGGAACATTTGCTACAACAGGATTACAAAATGTAGTAATGACAGCAACTGGTACACCAACCTCAGGAGGTAACTATCCATTTGCCATTACAGCAAATAGTACTAACGGAAGTACCCCTTGTAATAAAAGCGTATCATTCGTTATTCGTTTAATGAACGTTTTAGGATTAGGAGATGGTATTTATCAGCCAGGTACTGGAGGAGCTTATGCATCTAGAGCAGTATTAGCTTCATTAGCAAACTTTGGACCTACAGGTACAGTACAGGTAGATGGAATTAAGATTGTTAATGGAGGAACTAATACAGGAACTACATTAAAAAACTTAATCAATAACAATAAAATTGATATCATAGTTTTAGGATATAATTATAACACGACAGATGCGACAACTTTAAATATTCTGGCAGATTTTGTTAAAAACAAAAAAGGAGTATTAATTCAGGCGCAGGAAAATGGTAATGCAGGTATAGCAACTTTAGTTAATTCTATTTGTGGTTCTACAATAACTGCGGCAGATGTAAATAGAGATAATTGTACTTACATAAATCCGTTAGTAAATATTGCTGATCCAATCTTAAATGGTCCTTTCGGGAACATACAAGGGCTTGCTATAGGTGGTGATAACAATAACTCTTATTCTATGACACTACCAGCAAACACTAGTAGTTTAGCAACAATAAGTGGTCTTCCTGCCAGGGTAACAACATTTAGACACAATTCATTAGGATATGTTTTCTGTGGAGATGGAGGATTACTTACAGGTACATCAAGTACAAATAATTCTACAACAGATTATCCTGCAAAAATTACAACAACAGGACTACCGCTTTCTAAACCTTATAATGGTGGTACAACAGTTTATAATAGTATTTTTTATGCTAATTCAATGGCATGGGCTATTGGATATGTGCAAGACAATATCAATGTGAATTATAATATTCCTTAATCAAGGGATAGAACTAGAGAAAACACCTCTTTTATAAATAACATAATCGAGGTGTTTTTAATCACTCTAAATGTTTTACTTAAGACACGATTTGTCATAACACTTTAAATAAAAGAATATGATCAAAATTTATATAAAAACTATTATTATATCCATGTTTTTCATTAGTCAGCTTGGTGCACAAACGGCAAATTCGGGTGTACTAACGATTATGCCAAATACACAGTTTGCTACAGTATCAGACTTTAATAATAGTATATCGGGTAATGTTTTAAATGATGGAAATTTCATCGTTTATTCAGATTTTAATAATGATGGAATAGTCAGATATACAGAAGCTAATAACGGAACAACCTTTTTTACAGGTACAACAGCGCAAAATATCGAAGGTGCATCAGTTTCAGATTTCCAGAATATAGTCTTTGATAATCTATCCTCATTAGTTCCTTTTCATTTGTATACCAAAATTTCTGTAGGGAAGCAGGTGGATTTTAAAAGCGGAATTGTCGATGCTGCTACTTATAATGGTAAAGTAATTTTCAAAGAAAAAGCGACTCACATAGATGTTAGTAATTTGAGCTTTGTAGATGGACAAGTAGAAAAAAGAGGAGTTGCATTGTTTGAGTTTCCAGTTGGAGACGATTTGTTTTTCAGACCCTCATTTCATGGTGTAGGTACAGATGCAAATAATGTTTATGTAACCCAATATTTTCTCGATAATGCAGGAAGCACCCGTCCATATACAAGTAAAGAAGATATTATTCTAACTATTGATGAGGTAGAGTATTGGAATACAACCCAAGACTTAGGAAGCGAAAAGATTGTTTTAAGTCTTTCATTAGATCCAGCTACAACACCTGCTGCCTTTTTTGTAACAGATCCCAATAAAAAATTATCTATAGTACGTTGGGATACTGCTTTGGCAAAATGGGTAGATGAAGGCGGTATTACAAGCAATCCGAATATTAGTGGAAGTTATTCAAAACTAGTTACTTCACAAGTAAGAGGCTATGGGATTTTTACAATTGCTATAGTTAACAAACCAGACATTAATCCTAATCTAGATATCGTTGTAAATAACGCAATATCACCAAATGGAGATGGTATTAATGATAGTTTCCTTATAGAAGGAATTAACAAGTATCCAGATAATAGAGTGGAGATATACAATCGCTGGGGAGTAAAAGTATATGATGCAAGATCATATAACGAGAGCGATAATATGTTCACAGGATATTCAGATGGGCGCGTAACGGTAAACAAAGGAGCAAAACTTCCAACAGGAACCTATTTCTATGTATTAAAATACAGTAATGGTAGAGATGGGATCGAAAGTTCAGGATATTTATATATCAATAACCAATAAAATAAACTAATGGAAAAGATTTTTTACATAGTAGCAATATTGTTATTGGGAGTTTTTAATGCTTCGGCACAACAAGAATCGCAGTATACGCAATATATGTACAACACTATGGCTTTTAATCCCGGTTATACAGGATCAAGGGAAGTAGTAAGTGCAATGGGATTATATAGAACACAATGGGTTGGTTTAGATGGTGCGCCAAAAACGATGAACTTTTCAATACAAAGTCCATTAGGGTACCATGCCAACGGTATTGGATTAAATGTGGTTAGTGACGAGATAGGGCCAACAAATAATACAGGAGTAATGGTTAATTATGCCTATACAATTATAGGTAATAACGACTTAAGATTCTCTTTTGGTATTTCAGGAGGGTTTGATAATTATGTAGTTGATTATAATAAATTAACTATTCAAAATCCAGATCCCTATTTAAACGGAAAAGAATCTAAGTTCCTGCCAAATGTAGGAGCGGGATTCTATATGCATACCTACAATTGGTATATAGGAGTATCAGTTCCTAAATTATTAAAAACAGATTATTATGATGATGTAGCTTCAACAGTTTATACAACAAATGCTCATTATTATGGTATTGCAGGATATGTTTTTGATTTTAGCCCCAATTTAAGATTCAAGCCAGCAGTTTTGGTAAAAGTAGTAAAAGGAGCTCCAATAGCTGTAGATGTATCTGCTAATTTCTTAATTAGTAATAAGCTAACCCTAGGATTAGCCTATCGTATAGATTCCAGCGTGAGTGGTTTGGCAGGTTTCCAGATTACCGATGGAATACAAATAGGGTATGCGTATGATTATGAAACTACAAATCTGGGAAATTATAACTCAGGTTCACACGAAATTTTCTTAAGGTTTGATCTTTTCAATAAGTCAAATAAACGAATGATAAATCCAAGATTCTTTTAATTAATGATTAAAAAAATACTTATGAAAAAACATTTTCTACTTTGGATAGCATTATTTGGCTTATTTAGTATGCATTCGCAGACTAAATTAGTTGATAAAGCAGAAAAAGAATACGATAAACAAGCTTATGCATACGTAAGTTCAAGCGATTTATATGATAAGCTGGTAGAGAAAGAATTTGGCTCTTCGGGAATCTATGCAAAATTAGGAGATTCTTATTACTTTAACGGAGATTACAAAAATGCTTTAAAGGCTTATAATCAGATAGGTAAATTAAAAGATAATTATAAGTTTACCGATGAGCAACTGTTTCGTTATGCGCAATGTCTTAAGTCAGATGGGCAATTTGATGAAGCTTCAAAAATCATAAAAGAACTTAATAGCAAGTCAGGAAAAGAAGCTATTAATTCCGGAACCGATTATCTAAAAGAAGTCGAGAGGCAATCTAATCGTTATACGATAAAACCGGTTAGTATCAATTCGAAAATGCCAGACTATGGAGCTACATTTTACAAAGAAAATCAGGTAGTTTTCACGTCAGCCAGAGATACAAATGTGGTAGAGAGAATGAAAGACAGATGGAATAAAAAGCCATTCTTTAAACTCTATGAAGCTACAATTACTGGCGATGGCGACTTGGCTGATGCTAAAAAGTTGAATGGAAAAGTAAATTCAGTTTTTCATCAATCTACACCAGCATTTACCAAAGATGGTACCCAAATGTATTTTACCCGAAGTAATTTTTTAGGTAATAAATATGGAGTCGATGATACAAAAACCAACCGATTAAGGATTTACAGAGCAACACTTGTAAATGATAAGTGGACCAATATCGAAGATTTACCTTTTAATAACGAATCCTTTTCAAATGCACATCCAGCATTAAGACCAGACGGAAAGAGTTTGATTTTTGCATCAGACAGACCGGGAACAGTTGGTCAGACAGATTTGTATGAAGTAGCAATAAATCAGGATGGTACATTTGGAGAAGTCAAAAATATGGGACCCTCGATTAATAGCATTGGTAGAGAAACATTCCCCACAATATCCACAGCAGGAGAGTTTTATTTTGCTTCCGATGGACATTCGGGACTTGGAGGTTTAGATGTTTTTGAAGCAGTTAAAAACGCAGATAATACCACCTATAAAGTGGTAAATGTTGGGAAACCAATTAACTCTCCTGGAGACGATTTTGGACTTATAATTAATCCGCAAACACGCAAAGGATATTTTGCTTCTAACAGAACAGGCGATGACCAAATTTATAGTTTTGTAGAGCTGGAACCTTTAAAAATAAAGTATGATGTTCTTGTTTTTGGAAAAGTATATGATAAAAAATATAGCGAATTATTACCAAAAACTAAAATCTCATTGTTTGATTCCAATCAAAAAAAGATAGATGATTATTATACCGATAATGCAGGAGAATATCTTATAAAAGTTCCTCCGGGAGATTATCACCTAACGTATGATAAGGTAGGATATTTGCAAGGGAAAGAAGATTTGAAGATTGTTCAAAAGAACGAAAATCAAATGATTGAAATCAATAAATATCTTGATACAGATCCTAATGCGAGTGAGCTTACAACCGAAGATAACAAATCGATTACAGACGGATCAGATCTAACAAAAAAGTTAGGATTAAAACCAATTTATTTTGATTTTGATGATACAAGAATCAAACCTGTTTCCGAAAAAGAATTGAATAAGATTGTACAAGTTCTAAAAGATTATCCAACAATAACAGTTGATATTAGATCACATACGGATAGTCGAGGAGATAATGAGTATAACCTTAAATTATCCGAAAGAAGAGCCAAAGCAACAGTAGATTATCTCCTAAACAAAGGAGCCAGACCAAGTAGAGTAACTGGTAAAGGATATGGAGAAAGTCAATTAATTAATAAATGTAGCGATGGAGTAAAATGCACAGACAAAGAGCATCAACTAAACAGACGCTCCGAGTTTATAATAAATTTTAATAATAAGTAATATTGATGTTGAATAAAAGATTGTCAAAAAAATGAATTTATTTAGCCATAAAGAGGTTTAGCTTTATTTAAAGTTAAACCTCTTTTCTTTATTTTAGTTTAAAAGAATATAATTTAGCATAGGGCTAAATAGTAAAAAAAGCACTGATAGTGGGGCTTTATAACTTTATTTATATATTTTTGAAAATACATAACTAATATACCATACACTTGAACAAATTTCCTATTCCCACTTTATCAGTAGGTAATATAATTGGCAAAGAAACTTTGGGTATTACACTATTTCAGCATAGTGTAAAAGGACGTAATGCATTCGAGCAACCACATAAACATGATTTTTATATGGTGTTCTTTGTAGAGCAAGGTTCAGGATTTCATAGTATAGATTTTACACAACATACAGTAGCCGATAATCAGGTATATTTTATACGACCAGGACAAGTACATAATTGGTCACTTAATGTAAACACCACAGGGTTTCAGCTTATGGTATCATCAGAGATAGTTACTATTTTTTCTAATTTATCACAACTTCCATTTTTTGAGCAAAGCGTACCATCTTGTCTTTCTTTAACTCAAGAAGAATTTCAAGAATTTAAAAAGCATTTGCATGAAATAGAAATTGCATTACCTCAAAATGATTTGCTTACAAAAGAAACAGTTTTACTTCGATTGCATTTATTATTTAAGCTATTGCAAAAAGACTATCTCAAACAATTTCCAGAATATAGTTTTTCGGCAAGACCAGAAAAAGTAATAAAAAACTTCAATACACTAATAGATAAAAATTTTCAAACTGAAACCTCAGTAAATTTTTATGCCAATAAACTCAACATTACACCAAACTATCTTAATATCCTTTCCCAAAAGTTCTTAAAAACATCAGCCAGTGATGTAATAAAAGAGCGAACAATTCTCGAAGCCAAACGATTGCTTACAAGCACCGACTTATCAATAAAAGAAATAGCGTATCAATTAGGCTTTAATGATAATGGCTATTTTAGTAAAGTATTTAAGAAATATGCTGGGAAAACACCAGGCGATTTTAAAGAAAGTTATAATCTTTACCATCCTTCTCATTAAAAATACCATTGCTGTTTAAAATTCTAAGCGATTTTTGTAAATGATAAATAATTATTGTTTGCAGAAGCAATTATGATTTTAAAAAAATATGGAAAAAATACAAAACAGACGCAATTTGCTATACTGTTTAGTTTTGAATATCCTACTGTTAGCCGGATGTTCTTCTAAACAAGCAGATATAAAAACAGAAAAAATGAATAGTAAAACACTTTTTGAAGCAGTCGAAACCAGAGATGTTGTTAGTGTAACTACACTTTTAAAAGAGAAACCCTCATTAGAAATAAAAAATAAAGAAGGAGAAACCCCTTTAATGAGAGCTGTTTATGATAATAATAACGAAATAGCAAAATTATTAATTGAAGCAGGTGCCGATGTAAATGCGCAAGATAATATGCTAAATAGTCCGTTTTTATACGCTGGTGCAGAAGGAAATCTTGAAGTCGTAAAACTAGCTTTACAACACGGAGCAAATTTTGGAGTATATAATCGTTATGGAGGTTCAGCACTTATTCCAGCAGCAGAAAAAGGACATCTAGAGGTGGTAAAACTTTTAGTAAATACACCAAACTTTCCTATAGACCATATTAATAATTTAAAATGGACAGCATTGTTAGAAGCAGTTTTGCTTAGCGATGGCGGGCCAGTGCATGTAAATATCGTAAAAACTTTAATAGATGGTGGTTGTAATGTAAATATTGGCGATAAGTACGGCGTAACACCATTAGGACATGCTAAGAAATTAGGTTATACAGAAATGATTAAAATACTACAACAAGCCGGAGCAAAATAAAATATAATTTATGGAAGAGAATATAATAAGCCGAAAAAAATTCTTAGGACTTGGAGCCGCTGCAACAGGAGCTGCATTGTTTTCTGGAATTGGTGCTACAGCAATGACACAAACAGAAGCTGAGGATAAAAAAAATAAGGATTTAAAAGAATATATTTTAGTTAATGTAAGACTAGAAGAAGGTTTTGAATACAACGATAAAAACGAAGTAGTAGCCACCAAAACGGGTTTATATAATTTGCATATTGGCGATGGTAAAATAAAAAATATTACTACGGGCAAACCAGTTACAAAATTAAAAACGGTCGATGCCAAAGGACTTCTGATGCTTCCGGGATTACGTGATATGCACATTCATATTGATAAAACCTATTACGGAGGAAACTGGAATGCTGCGCCAAGAAAAGGATATACCGTAAAAGATATGATAACGCTGGAGCAAAAGATTATACCACAATTGCTTACAGATTCTCAGCATAAAGCAGAAGAAGCTATAAAACTAATGCAAAGCCAAGGAAGTTATTTTGCCCGTTGCCAGTGTAATATAGATCCTGTTAGCGGACTTAAAAGTTTAGAACATTTGCTTGCAGCATTAGATAATAACAAAGATAGTTTTGGATGGGAAATTGTAGCTTTTCCGCAACACGGAATTTTATACTCACAATCAGAACCATTATTGCGAGAAGCTGCTGCAATGGGAGTAGACTTCATAGGCGGATTAGATCCAACAAGTGTAGATGGTAATATGGAAAAATCACTTGACACCATGTTTCAAATTGCAATAGATACCAATAAAGGCATAGATATCCATTTGCACGAAGGACTTCCATCAGGGCAAGCCGCTATAGAGTATATTATTAAAAGAACCGAAGAAAACAAACAACTACAAAGAAAAACATATATAAGCCATGGTTTTGCTCTTGCAAAAATGGAACCCAAAGATCTGGAAAAAGTAGCTGAACAAATGGGAGCACTTGGTATAGGAGTTGTTTCTACAATTCCCATTGGACGAACAATTATGCCAATTCCGACTTTAAAAAAGTATGGTGTAAAATTAATGACAGGAACTGATAGTATCGTAGATCACTGGATGCCTTTTGGGACTTGTGATATGCTCGAAAAAGCAAAATTATGTGCACAACTATATGGTTGGACAGACGAATATAGCTTAAGTCGTGCCTTGCATATTGCCACTACAAACGAGATATTACCTCTTAACGACGCAGGAGCCAGAGTATGGCCAGCAGTAGGAAATGATGCTAATTTTATTCTGGTAAAAGCAAGTTGTTCAGCCGAAGCAGTTGCCCGTTTGCCAAAAAGAGAAGGCGTGTTTTTTAATGGGAAAATGATAGCGGGGGAGGTTTTTTAAGGTTCAGAGTAATAAAGGTTCAGAGTAATAAAGGTTCAGAGGGGCAAAGGTTTTCTGTAGAGACGCACCGCAGTGCGTCTACGCAATATAGGTTAACACATAAACTAACCCCCAAACTTGTCTTCCTGACGAAGGAAGACACGAGCGATAGCGAACTGGCGAAGCAATCTCCACGAGTAGCTCGACAATCTTTGTTGAGTTTCTTGTGAGTTAAGAAGTAAAGATGTTACACCATAAACTAACCGCATGTCACCCTGAGCGTCCCGAAACTTCGGGAGAAGGGCTTGCGGGGCTTAGACTCCGCTTTCGAAGTAGGTTATTTTACGTATTAACTCTTATTGCGTAGACGCACTGCGGTGCGTCTCTACAGAGAACCTTTGGTCCAATTTTATACCATCTTGAGCGTCAGTAATTAACAATTAATAATTATCAATTAACAATTGCTCCTTCTTCATAATAAAAATGTAGCTTTATAATTTTGTAATTAAAATGATTACGATATGGCTAATAAAACCTCACAACACATATTAAACACATCGGCAAATCTTTTGGGTTTTTGTCTTATTGTTATAACGTCTTTGCATATCACAAATAAATCAGAAACGACTTATATAGACGAATTCACATCGATCATAGCTATATTTCTTATTTTTTCCTGCTTCTTTTCCTTTTTATCTATTAAGACATTAAAAGAAAAATTAGAGAGAAAATTAGAAATAATAGCCGATTATTTATTCGGGATGGCATTAATAGGAATCTTGATTATTGTAGTTATTAAAACGCTAGACTTAACTAATTAAATCGATTCGATAATTTTTTCACGATGATTAAGTCCCCATTGTACCAAGGTTTCGGTAACGGGCAAAACTGATTTTCCATATTCAGTAACTGAGTAAGCAACAGTAATTGGTCTAGTATTCTGAACCACTCTTGTAATAAGCAAATTAACCTCTAAGTCTTTGAGTTCTTTACTCAACATTTTAGCAGAGATTCCTTCGATTTCGCGTTGCATTTTTTTAAAATGAATAACTTGATGCGTTCTGTTCGTTAAGAATCTTAAAATCATCAGTTTCCATTTTCCACCCAAAACGTCCAGACTATCTCGCATTGCAAGTAGTTCCTCTGTACAATTTGCTTCACGCAAAACACCATCTCTTTTAATTTTTGCCATAATAGTTTCTTTAAGGTAACTAGTAACCATTAGTTAACGGATAGTAAATATAAATGATATTCAGAATATTTTTGTGTTTTAAATCTATAAATATGAAAGCAATTATAGCAGATAAAGAAGGCAAATTACATTTAGAAAATGTCAATACGCCAACAATAAAAGAAGGCGAAGTATTGATAAAGATTATCGCTTCGGGATTTAATCCAATCGATTATCAGATGTTAGAAAATGAACTGGAAAGAAAACTAATGCATTCTCCAATTTTAGGACGAGAACTTTCGGGTATTGTAGTTGAGGTTGGAGAAAATGTCAAAGATTTTAAAGTCGGCGATGCTGTATTTTCAGGTTCAGGAAGTATGGGGTCAAATGGAACTTATGCTGAATATATCGCTATTAGAGAATCTGTTGTGGTACATAAACCTAACTTTTTATCTTTTGCGCAAGCAGCAGGAATTCCTTCGGCAGGATTAACAGCCTTGCAATCTTTTAACCGAATGAAATTAAAAAATTCCGATTCGGTTTTAATAACTGGTGCAGCAGGAGGAGTTGGTGCAATGCTGGTAAAAATTCTCTTAGCAAATAAATTCTCAAACTTTATTGTTACAGCCGGAAATGAAGAAAGCATTCAATCATTAAAAGAAATAGGAGTAAAGGAGAGTCAAATTATTAATTATAAAACAGATGATGTAGCAACTTTTTCTTTAGCAAAAAATAACCAGCAAAAGTTTGATTTTGTAGTGGATTTAGTCGGAAATAAAATAGGAGAAATTGCAGCCAAGCTTTTAAAATCAAATGGAACGTTTCTGGATGTCACTGCACTTTCTACCGAAGAATCCAGAGAAACGCTATTTAATAAAGGAGCTATAATCATGAATATTTCTAATTATACCTATTCTGTAGAAAAAGAGTATGGGTATTATAAAAACGGATTGTCAGAGCTAGTTCGATTAATAAAAGAGGAATCGGTAACCCCGCCAAATATTGAAATTATCGGAGAGTTAAATATTGAAACTGTAACCAAAGCACACGAAATACTTCGCCAGAACAAAACTAAAGGTAAGAAGCTAATCATGCAAGTAAATACGATATAAACCTTATGAAAACAATACCAAGAAGAATTGTAACAGGAACAAAAAACGGGAAATCTATTATTGAGAAAGATGAAGTAGTAAGCAATGTTTCAGAACATTTCCCGGGGCTTATTATATCTGATATTTGGAGTACAGATAGTATGCCAGTCAATCTTTCGGCAGAAAAAATTATTGAGAACACAGCATTTCCTAATACGCCTAAAAACGGAACTTATTTTAGATACGTTCAGATTCCGCCAGATA
The DNA here is from genome assembly GCF_002156885.1 of Flavobacterium sp. AJR. Lineage (NCBI taxonomy): Bacteria > Pseudomonadati > Bacteroidota > Flavobacteriia > Flavobacteriales > Flavobacteriaceae > Flavobacterium > Flavobacterium sp. AJR. The sequence goes on from NZ_NCWQ01000081.1 coordinate 14,135, forward strand.
AGGATTTAGGGATTGTAGTACCAGTTGGACAACCACATCCTTTAATGCATCAAACAGCAACATTAGATTATATAATAATACTTTCGGGCGAAATATATCTTATTGTCGATGAAGAAGAAACACTCTTACAAGCCGGAGATATTGTTATACAAAGAGGAACAAACCACGCTTGGAGCAATCGCTCAGAGAAACCTTGCATACAGTTGGCAGTTTTAATAGATGCAGCGCGGTGAGAAGTTTTTTTTGAAGAAAGATGTTTTTTGGATAGAAGCAAGATGATAGTTATTGCGTGATGTTTGTAGAGGCGCACCGCAGTGCGTCTCCATAATATAATTCCACAAACAGTAGGTATTATTTGCAAGGCAAAAAGGCAAAAAAGGCAAAAGGCTACTGTTTTATCAACAGCAGCCTTTTATTCTATATACAGATTTTAAAGCAACATCTTTCATCTTGCTTCTAGCATCTCACATTTCACATCCCCAAAAAAAAACCTACCAGCCCTTAACAGCGCCACCTTTAAATTCTTTTTCAGCAGCTTTTTCAACTTCTTCTGATTGGAATGCTTTAAGAAATTTTTTAACTTTTTCTTCGTTTTTATTATCCTCTCTGGAAACGATTAAGTTTACGTAAGGAGAATCTTTATCTTCTACAAATAAAGCATCTTTTGATGGTACAAGGCCAGCTTGAGAAGAGAATGTATTGTTGATAATCGCAATAGTTACATTAGCATCATCTAGCGCTCTGGCTATTTGTGGTGCTTCTAGTTCCATTATTTTTAGGTTCTTAGGATTTTCTGCAATATCAGTCACCTTTGGCAAAAGCCCAACACCATCTTTAAGTTTTATAAGACCATTTTTTTGCAATAATAATAACGAACGACCGCCATTGGTTGGGTCATTAGGAATTATAATAGTGCTTTCTGGCTGTAATTCGGCTAGAGTTTTTATTTTTTTAGAATATCCAGCAATAGGATAAACAAATGTCTTCCCGATAATAGCTAGTTTATAACCTCTTTGTTTAGATTGTTCGTCAAGATAAGGCTTGTGCTGAAAAGCGTTTACATCAATATCACCTTGATTTAATGCTTCGTTGGGAACCACATAATCGTTAAATGTAATAAGCTCTACATCCAGTCCGTATTTTTCTTTTGCCACTTTTTGAGCTGCTTGAGCAACTGCAAATTCTGGTCCTGCAGCAACTCCAACTATGATATGATTAGGATCGTTTTTTTTCTCTTTTCCACAGTTTGCAAATACTAATGTAAGTAATGCTATTCCGGCTAGTATTGAAAATTTATTTCTTGTATTCATGTTCTTATTTTAATATTAAAATTATTTTTTTATCTGTGATCAAAGCGTTTAGAAAGTGCGTCTCCTGCAAATTGTATAATAAATACAAGCGCAACAAGAAGAACTAATACAGTATTCATGATTGTAGCATCATAACCGATATAACCATATTGATACCCAATTTGTCCTAAACCACCAGCACCTACAGCACCGCCCATTGCAGAATAACCTACAAGTGTAATTAAGGTAATCGAAGCAGCATTGATAATAGACGGAAGTGCTTCTGGCAATAATACTTTATAAACAATCTGAAAGGGAGTTGCTCCTAATGCTCTTGCAGCTTCTATTAATCCCGAAGGTAAGCCTAAAAGACTGTTTTCTACTAATCTTGCGATAAAAGGTGCAGCTCCAATACTAAGCGGTACCAATGCAGCACTTACTCCAATAGAAGTTCCTACCAAAGCTCTGGTAAAAGGAATCATCCAAACAATTAAAATGATGAAAGGAATAGATCTGAATATGTTTACAACAACCGATAAAATTCGGTTAAATAAAACATGCTCCATAATTTGCCCTTTGCGTGTTAGGAATAAAAATATACCTGCCGGAAGACCTAAAAGAAAACCGAAGAAACCAGAAAGCAAAGTCATGGTAATGGTTTCTAATGTGCCTTTTAATAATAATGTTATAATAGATTCAGACATAGCCTAATATTTCAGTTTTAATATGTTTCTCTTTAAAAAAATTAATTGCTTGGTTTTGCTCACTTTCATCACCTGAAAGTTCTACGATAAGAATTCCAAAATTTACATCGCCAGCAAATGCAGTTTGAGCCGTTATAATATTGGCATTAACATTAAACTTTCTTGCTGCTTGAGTAAGAATAGGTTCATTTACCGATTTACCGTTTAACTCCAAACGCAATAAAGGATTTAGTCCTTTTTTATACACTGCCGAAAGACGTTCCTGATATAAATCTGGAATATCAATATGTAACGAAGAGGCAATAAATTCGCTTGTTAGAGCATGCTTAGGATTTGCAAATATTTCGCCAATTGTTCCTTGCTCAATTAATTCACCATTACTAATTACAGCAACTTCATCGCAAATTGCTTTTACAACTTCCATTTGGTGTGTAATAAGTAATATGGTAATATTTAAGCGTTTATTAATGTCTTTTAATAAGTTTAAAATAGATCTTGTAGTTCCAGGATCCAGTGCACTTGTAGCTTCATCACATAGTAATACTTTAGGATTGTTTGCTAAAGTTCTTGCAATGGCAACACGTTGTTTTTGACCACCAGAAAGACTTGCTGGATAATCATTTATTTTTTCGTCAAGACCTACAAGCTCTAATAATTCTTTTACTCTGTCTTTAATTTGATTTTTAGAAACCCCGGCTAATTCCAGTGGAAAAGCGACATTATCAAAAACAGTTCTGGATGATAGTAAATTAAAATGCTGAAAAATCATTCCGATTTGTCTTCTTTCCTGAGCCAATTCGGCATTAGATAGTTGTAATAACGATTTCCCTCCAACGATTACATCTCCTGAAGTTGGTTTTTCTAATAAGTTAATACAACGTATAAGTGTACTTTTTCCTGCTCCCGAAGTACCAATTACACCAAAAATTTTACCTTCGGGTACATGCAGAGATACACCTTTTAGTGCCGTAATCTCCCTCCCGGTTTTGTAAAATTTCTTGGTTATATTTTTTAATTCTATCATATTCTAGCTATTTGTAATCATTAAATAATGTAAAGGAAGCACTTAATTATTAGAGAATTAAAAATGATTTAGCTCTTCTTATTTATTTGTGACCTTTAAATTATGGTGCAAATGTAAGTCAGATTTAGTTTATATTAAAATCTATGGGTTAAGTAGAATAACAATAAAATGTTAATTTTTAGGGCTAATTGCACTTTATAGCTTGATTTACAGCATGCATTTTTTTTACTATAATAGTTAAATTAGTATTATACATAAAATAAGACTTGTTAAATATGTTATTTAAGATTTTTATTTTTGTTAGAATTGTATAATAAATGCTTAATTTTAGATTGATTTAAAATTGCTTGGTATTAAATGTCGCCTCTAAATGATTTATTTAAAATATGCCGAATAACAAAATTATAGAAAACCTAAAACTTCCTAATGTCTACATTCTTTTACTTATAGTATTTTTATCATGTACATTATTAATTTTTATTAACTTTTTTACCATCAAGATTTTATCTGCTAACAGAGCTTATGTTAATGGGGAATCACATTATTCAAAAGGACAGAAAGACGCAGTAAGACATCTTATTACGTACTTGTACACAGGAGATAAAGAGCAATGGAAGCTTTACGAAGAAGAATTAAAGGTTCCGCAAGGTGATGGGATTGCCAGAATCTTACTTTTAGTTAATGGAGATATTAAAATCATTAAAAAAGGATTAAGAGACGGACGCAATCACGAAAAGGATTTAGATGATATGATATGGCTGTTTAGAAACTTTAGATCAGTTTCTTTTTTAGCCAAAGCAATCAAAGAATGGGAGCAAGCAGATCAATTAATTAATCAGTTAGCTGAGATAGGAAAAGAGATTGATAAAAAAATAAAGAGCTCTAGTTTAAAGCCCGAGGATCAAAAAGCTTTTCTAAGCTTAATTAGTATAATAAGTGATAGGTTGACCATAAATGAGCGTAATTTTTCGAATACGTTAGGTGAGGGAACCCGAACAATTAAGGATCGATTAATTTTCACGAATATATTTTTTATTCTAATCATTATAAGTAGTGTTTGCATTTACTATTCGATAATGGTAAAAAGGATAATAGCATCAAAAAGAGAAATTGAAGTTAAGAATGAAAATTTAACGCTTGCAAATAAAGAACTAGATAGGTTTGTTTATAGCGCTTCACATGATTTAAGATCTCCGATTACTTCGCTTAAAGGATTAATCGAGATTACACAAATGGAAGACGACTTAGAGCAGATAAGAGAATATCTGAACCTGATGAGTCAAAGCTTAATTAAGCAAGATCAGTTTATAAATGATATTATTGATTACTCTAAAAATAAAAGAAAAGATGTTGTTTTTGAAACCGTAAGCCTGGTAAGTTTATTTGAAGGAGCAATAATACAGCATACCCATATAAAAAATGCAGATCGTATTATGCTTGATATAGATATTATGGCAGACAAAGTTCAGACTGATGGTCTTAGGCTAAAAATTATTGTAAATAATTTGCTGTCGAATGCCATAAAGTATGCTGATGAAAGTAAAGATGTAATGCGTATCTCGATTAAGACTTATCTTGAAGGGAATTTTTATAAAATTGAAGTAACTGATAACGGAATTGGGATTAAACCAGAATCAAAGGGACATATATTCGAAATGTTTTATGTTGTAGATAGTAATAAAGGGTCTGGGTTAGGTCTTTATATAGTACAAGAAGCTATAAAAAGCCTTAATGGAACAATTGAGTTAGAGTCTGAATTTACAATTGGAAGTAAATTTACAGTAACGATTCCTAAATTGTAGGAGCTGCGTATGATTTAAAATTATAAACTTGATAACATATTTCTAAAAAAAAAATAGGACCTATATATGGAATTTAAATATGTTTTTTTGCTAATAGAAGATAGTGATATCGATAAACTTGTTATAAAACAATTACTAAAAAAAGTGCTTGACGTAACAAATGTAAATACTGTTAATAATGGTAAAGAGGGAATAGAATGGATTATAAATCATAGGAAGAATTTTAACCAATCTCTAGTTATTCTTTTAGATATACAGATGCCAATCATGAACGGCTTTGAATTTTTGCTGGCTTACGATAAGCTTTCGGATGATCTAAAATATGAAACCCAAATCTTCGTACTTTCATCTTCGTTAGTAAGAGAGGAGATAAAACGTATTAAAAGCAATCAGTATGTAACTGAATTTTTAAGCAAGCCAATCGCGATAAAAGAGTTTGGAGATATATTATACCCAACTTTAAAAAGAAAAATGGGATAGCATAAAAATCATCTATTCTTTAATGCTTTAATTTCGTTTTTTAATTCCAAAAACATCGTTTTGACATCGTCGATTTCTGAAGATTTTTGCTCTTTATCATTTCGACCAATATTACATACATATTCCCAAATTTCTAGAATATTTGATGCCTTTACTAAATATGGAGGATAAAAGGTATTGTCAGAATGTGCCATTAAATCATTCTTCCCATTTTTGTTAAGACGTTTGTAAACAATACCATCAGTTTTTGTAATAAGTATATAGGTTCTGCCATCCAGGACTTCGCCTAAATTCTCTATATAACGCCCAACTATAAAAGAACCATTTTCGTGAGGAGGCATAGAATCGCCCTCTACAGGAAAAGCCCTGTGTTTTCCGTGTCCTAAAAACGGAAGCGATATATGTTGTAGATTTTCTATAAACTCAGGGTCGGCATAACCAGTAAGATACCCAGCTTTTGCTTTATGCGGAATAATTTCTATTAAATTATCGCCATTTCGGTCTACCGTAATAGGTAATAGTATCCGATTATCTCCCAGTTTTAGCAATTCTCCCATGGGAATCTTTTTCATTTCTACCGAAAGTAAAATATCGATACTAATATGAAAAAAGCGCGATATGGCTACTAATATTTCTGGAGGAGGAGAGTTTTTCCCATCCTCATATTTAGCATAACGATCACGGGATATGAGCAAGCCTTCGGCAACTTCACGTTGTGAAATTTCTTTTCGGGCTCTAAGGTATTTAATATTATCAGAAAATAAAGACATATGTTAATGGGATAATTTGTCACAGTAAATATATGAAATTTGTGACGATATATACTAATTTTGTTTTATATAAAAACAAAGAGACTAATTATTAGTTCATTTCACTTAATTCATGAAGCATGTTACTTTTTAATGATACCGAGATATTTACAAGTGGTAATAGGGAGAAAAAGGTTTTTGATCTTCCAGATACAGAATTGATATTGTGTGATACTCTTTTTACAAAAGAAGAGGCTGATTTATATTATAATGTTTTGCTCAACACAACAGCATGGCGTGAATATGAAATGGAGATTTATGATAAAACGCTTAAAGTGCCTAGAATGATTTCTTGGTATGAGGATAAAAATAATATTGGTGCAGAACCAGATCGCCCAGATTGGACACCTGAGTTATTACAAATAAAGGAACGAGTAGAGGCAGAGACACAAGTAAAATTTAATAGTGTTCTGCTCAATTTATATCGAAACGGAAAAGATGGAGTAAGTTGGCATAGCGACAGGGAACAAAATTTTGGGAAAGATGCTATAATTGCCTCAGTAAGTTTTGGTGAAACAAGAATTTTTAAGTTACGACATAAATTTAAAAAAGAAATTCCACAATTAGAGATTCCGTTACATCATGGTTCATATTTATTGATGGGCGGAACAACACAAAGTTTTTGGCAGCATCAGGTTCCTAAAACGACCAAGGATATTCTGCCAAGAATTAATCTTACTTTTAGGATTGTAGACAGGAAGTTATGATTTTTTAGTCTGTGAAGTAAAAAGTTAACCGTAAAGAGCGCAAAGTTTTAAAGCTGTTTTAAAATAAAAATTGAACCATTAAGAAATAAAGTTACATTAAGAGCAAAAATTAACCGCAAAGCTCGCAAAGATTTACGCAAAGTTCGCAAAGTTTTAAAGCTGTTGCAAAATAAAAATTGAACCATTAAGAAATAAAGTTTCATTAAGAACAAAGCTTAATTTTTCTTAATCTCTTAATGGTAAAATCATTGTTCCTGTAGTAAAGCATTTGTTCTGCGAATAGATTCTTCGTCTTTATAATCCAGCCAGGCTTGTCCTTTGCGTTTTCGCATCCAGTTATCATAATAACGAATAATGGCTACATTTGTCAATGCCTTTAGTACATTGGTAGGTCTTCCGGATAAAGAACGCAGACTTAAGGAGAATCCCGGAGTGGTATATTTCATGTAATGCCACCAACCTTCGGGCATATACAGCATTTCGCCATGTTGCAAATTAGTAATATATGGTTTAACTAATTTAAGAGCTGGAAATTTTTCATAATCAGGATTATCAAAATCGATATCTTCATTACAAATCCAGGAATAGGGAAGACGATACATGTATTTTGTTTCTTTAGGATCTACTAAAACACATTGTTTTTTTCCTTGAAAATGAATATGAAATATATTAGGGAAATCAATATCATAATGCATAAAAACTTTAGCATTCTGACCACCAAAAAAAACTAGCGGTAAACTCTTTATTAACCGAAGACCTAACTTAGGCCATCGTATATCGGTTTTCATAGAAGGCACATCTTTCATTAAATTATATAAAAATATGCGTAAATGTGTAGGTCCTTTTTCGAGTATATCGATATACTCGGACATAGTCATTGTAAAATCAGGTTCATTAACTTTCTTAGTATGGTCGGTTTTACGATTGTCGTATAAAGGAACAGTCTTGTCGCCTGCAACTTCTCTTAAAAAATCAAAATTCCATTTTGTAAATGCGGGCCAATCTTCTATTTGATTGGTTATAACTACTGGCTTTTGAGGCTTATAATAGTTTTCGATAAATTCTTTTTTTGTAAGTTTTTCTACTCTTTCAATTTCTATATATTCAAATGCCATAATTAAAATTTTAAAATTGTTCGAAAATTATAAAGTCACATATTCTTGGTTTTTATTATATAAGTTAGAGATATTCAGTATTATTTACAACAAGATAAACGTATAAACTGTAAGAAGATTATAGTATTTAACGTGTTTAGAGAGATGAAATTATATTATTATAGAATTTGGTTATCTACTAACAAGGCATATTCCTTAAGGTTTTTCAGTTTTTCGGTGGATTATTTGTTAACCTAAAGTTATTGAATTTTTAATTTACATGCTCAAAAAAAGTAAATTTCTATAAAAAAATGCAATTTCATTTTGATTGTTACATTTCTTTAAAAATTTGTGATTATAAATTATTTTTCTATTCATAATTGTTTATGTTTGTTAATAAAACATTAAATATAAGGTTAAAATTAACTTTTATGTTTTAGGATGTTTTGTTTAATAAAAAAGAGCCTATTACTAAAATGTCTCCTGATAGTAAGGGTTGTAAAGTGTTGTAAATAAGAGTATTTGCTTGAATTAACGCAATGCTATTAAGATTGAAATTCATTGAAATGTTAATAAAAATAAAATCATTTGTTAAATTGACTTCTACTTATAAATTAAAAAATACAGTAGAACATCAATTCATCAAAAAAACAAATTGTAGGTTTTTATTTGTTAGCATTAAAATTCTTAAACCAAAAAACTTTAATGAGAATTTCGACTGGCTTGTACGTCAGTATATTCGCATTGAAAATTACCAATTAACCAAAACCAAATTATGAAAAGCCAAACAATAACACAAGTAGATGTTCTTGATGATTCCATACTATGGAATAATCTGAAAGCGGGAGATGAAAAGGCTTTTTCATTACTTTTTGAAAAGCATTATGCTCATTTAGTTCGTTACGGGAATTCACTGTCTCCCTTTGCCGAAAAAGTACAAGACTGCGTGCAGGATGTATTTACGGATGTTTGGGTTTATAGAGAATCACTAAATGACTCGGTTGTTGTAAAAGCGTATTTGCTATCAAGCGTACGTAAGCGAATTGCCAGACTTCATGAACGTGATCATATTTTTCGTAAAACAACATCTACAGACTCCATTGAATTTTTATTTGATTTTTCGGTAGAGCATCAACTTATTGCCGATGAAGAAACGTTGGGCAAAGTATCACATCTTAATAAATTATTAAATGCTTTACCAGGAAGGCAAAAAGAAGCTTTGTATCTAAGATATAATGAGGGACTTAGTGTGGAGCAAATTGCCGACATGCTGGATGTTAATTATCAATCGGCAAATAACTTGTTACATCGCGCTTTATTAAATCTTCGCAAAGAATGGAAAGGCAATCTTTCCCTTTTATTGCTGTTATCATCAAGCCTTTTTTAGTTTTTTTTAATTAAATGTAAAAAAAATCATAATTTGGTGAGTATATAAATAAAAAAGTGTCCTCTATGTTTTTGTAACCTTATTTTTAGATGCAAGAACGTAACAATTATACAGAAGTAGAAGATTTTTTGGCTGACGAATCATTTCGATTGTGGGTACAATCTGAAGATGATTCTGATCGCTGGGAAGAATGGACTCTAGAAAATCATAAACGTGCCAAATTGGTAGAAGAAGCACGATTATGGTTGCTAGCCATGAATGTTCCAGAAACTACTTTATCTCCGGCAGATATTCAATCTGCATTAGAATCTACTTGGAATAAAATCGAAAGAAAAGAAATTGCTGAAAAAGCTACAAATTCTCCAGTACTTAAACTTTGGAAGAATTATTGGTTTAGTGGAGCTGCAGCAGTTTTGTTTTTTGGATTAGTTGCTAGTTGGTTTTATACCAGCAACACAAATAGTACTATTAATACTGAAGTTGTTACTTATAAAGAATTGGTAAGTGAGAATAATGAAGGATTAGTAGAACAAACCAATAATACAAACAAATCACAAATTATAACTTTATCTGATGGCAGTTCTGTTTTGTTAAAACCAAACAGTAAGCTTAGTTATCCTAAAATATTTATAGGAAACGAAAGAAAAGTTTATCTATCTGGCGAAGGCTTTTTTGAAATTAGTAAGAATCCCAAAAAACCATTTTTCGTCTTCGCCAATGAGATAGTTACCCGAGTTGTAGGAACAAGTTTCAGGATTAAAGCATATTCTGATCAGCCTAATGTTGAGGTACTTGTACGTACAGGAAAAGTAACGGTAAAGTCTAACGAATTAATTACAAATTCAAAATCAAGCTCTAAAGGAGAAGAAGTTGTTTTATTACCTAACCAAGCGCTACGTTTTGTACGTGAGGAATTTACTTTTAATAAAATCACCGATATCACACTAGATGAATCTTTGGCGCACTCGGTAGGTAATATCGAACAATTAAGTTTTGAGTTTAATGATATTCCAGTTACCCAAATATTTAGGACAATAGAACAAGCGTATTTGGTGAAAATTGATTTTCCTTATTCGAAATTAAAAGATTGCCATCTTACTACTTCGTTGAGTGATCAACCATTACCGGAGAAACTGAAAATTATTTGTAAAAGCCTCGGTAATAATACAAGTTATGAAATGAATGGAAATCAGATCATTATTACATCTAATGGATGTGAATAAACCCTAGTGCTTATGTAATAAATATATAAAGAAAAGCGCCGAAGATGCTGTAACATTTTCGACGCTTAGATAATATCAAGTTGCTCTCTGTAAAGGGCAATTTGTAATGTTCCTCAATACCCAGTAAATAGTATTAATTAAACAAACCAAAATTATGAAAAAACATGTTGTTAAACAACGATTACTCTTTCGAATCATGAAAATAACATTATTTCAGTTTGTCTTGGCATTTGTCTTTTCAACTGTCACTATGGCAAATAGTGTGAAAGGACAAAGGAAATTGGATACGAAGGTGACTATTGACGTTGTTAATTTGAGTTTGGATAACGCGTTATCTAAACTTGAAAAATCAGCTAAAGTTAAGTTTTCGTACAACTCAAGAATGACTCAATTGAATCAGAAAGTGAGTATCGAAGCCAATGATGAAACTTTATCTAGTATTCTTAATAGAGTACTAAAACCATTTAATATTACTTACTCAGAGGTAAGTAATCAAATTATCTTGCAAAAAGATAGCTCACAAGCAGCTAATTTTGAAGATATAGACCTCCCAAGCTCATTGTTTGAGAGTTTATTTATTCCAGTTGTAAAAGGAAAAGTTGTAGACCAAAGTGGTGATCCGTTACCAGGAGCGACTGTACTTGCAAAAGGAAGCAAGGTTGCAGTACTTACAGATTTCGATGGTAATTTTACTATCGATATGCCAGCTAACACTACAAAATTGGTTGTTTCTTACGTAGGTATGGAAACAAAAGAAGTAAATATAACAAACTCACCGCTTACAATTACTTTAAGTGAACAAGGACAAAACTTAAAAGAGGTTGTGGTTACTACAGGTTACGAAAAAACATCTAAAAGAACTTTTACAGGAGCGATTAGTAAAATTTCGGGAACTGAATTAAAAGTTGATGGAGTTGTAGATATCAGCAGAATGATTGAAGGAAAAGCTGCGGGTGTTACAGTACAAAACGTTACTGGAACATTTGGTACTGCTCCTAAAATTACTGTGCGTGGATCATCTTCAATTTTTGGAGATACAAAACCTTTATGGGTTATTGATGGTGTTGTACAAGAAGATATTATCAATATTTCATTTGCAGATTTAGCTTCTGGAAACTCAGAAACATTATTAAGTTCATCTGTTGCAGGATTAAACTCTAACGATATTCAAAGTATTGAAATTCTTAAAGATGCTTCGGCTACATCTATTTATGGATCAAGATCTTTAAATGGAGTTGTAGTTGTAACAACTAAACAAGGACGTAGAGATTCTCCTTTAAAAGTAAGCTACTCTTTAGAGCAAACTGTTAGATCAGTACCAAATTATACTCAATATGATATCTTGAACTCACAAGAATCTATGAGTATTTTTAAAGAAATGGAATCTAAAGGGTATTTAGATTTGCCATCAACTGTACAAGGAAGATACGGTGGAGTATATAATATTCTAGGAAAAGCTATTAATACTTACGTACCAGAAACTGGTGGTTATTTAGTAAACAATGATCCTGTAAGTCGTAATAACTTTTTGAAAAAATATGAATCAGCTAATACAGATTGGTTTAAAGTTTTATTTAGACCATCTATTACACAAAGCCACTCTTTGAGTTTTTCTGGAGGAGGAAAAAACAATACATTTTATGCGTCTTTAGGATATTATACAGATCCGGGATGGACTATTGCTGATCAAGTGAAACAATTATCTACAAATATTAAAGGAACATTTTATATAAATGACAACTTAAATATTACTTTATCTACAATGGCATCTGTTAGAGATCAACAAGCTCCGGGTACATACGAAAGCCAAAAGGATGAGGTTTTTGGAAAAGTTACCAGAGATTTTGATATTAACCCATTTAGCTATGTTTTAAATACAAGCAGAACGTTAAGACCTTATGATGAAAAAGGAAACCTGGAATACTATCGTAATAACTGGGCTCCTATGAACATTATTAATGAGTTAGAAAATAACTATTTAGATATTAATGTAAAAGATATCCGTTTTCAGGTGGATTTAGATTATAAAATAAACAAACATTTAACTTATAACCTTACTGGATCTGCTCGTTATGCAAATACAACTAGAGAGCATAAAATTTTAGAAGATTCAAATGTTGTTGGAGCTTATAACGCAATGGAAACTACAATTGTAAGAGATGCAAATATCTTCTTATACAAAAATCCAAATGATATATCTATACCGCCAGTATCAGTTTTACCTAATGGAGGATTCTTGAGAAAGTTTACAAATGATATGACTTCTTATAACATTAGAAATAGTGTGAACTATAGAAATACATTTAATGACAAACATGAAGTAGAAGGATTTTTTGGTACTGAGTTAAGATCATTAGATAGAAACAGCGATAATTTTACAGCTGCAGGTATTCAGTATGACAGAGGGCTTACTGCTTTTACAGACCCTAGAATGATTGAAAAAGTAATTAATGAAGGGAACTCTTATTTTGCATTTAATGCAGAAAAAGAAAGAACTGTAGGTTTCTTCGGGAAAGTAGGTTATACTTTTGATCGTCGTTATACTGCTTCTGTTACAGGACGTTATGATGGTTCTAACAGACAAGGAAATAGTGGTTCTTCTAGATGGTTACCAACATACACTTTTAGTGGTAAATGGAATGTTACTGAAGAAAAATTCATGCAAAACTTAAAAGCTGTAAACAATTTAGCACTAAGAGGTTCGTATGGTTTAACAGCAACTGCTGGACCAGCAACAAACTCTTTGGCTATATATAAAAGTATGATAGCTAATCGTTTAAACTTAAACGATAGAGAAACAGGTATTGAAATCGATCAACTACAAAATGGTGATTTAACTTGGGAGAAACAATTTGAAACTAACATTGGTTTAGATTTAGGATTGTTTAATAACAGAGTACAATTAGTAACTGATGTTTACAGACGTAAAGCTTTTGACTTAGTTGATTATGTTGTAACATCAGGTATTGGTGGACAAAAAATTAAACAAGGTAATAATGCAAACATGGAAACCAAAGGTTTAGAGATTGGTTTAACAACGCAAAATATCGTAAGTAAAGATTTTAAATGGTCTACAACATTCAATTTTTCAGTATTTAATCAGGAAATAACGAAGTTAGAAAACCAACCAACTGCTTTTGATTTAATTGATGGAAATGGAGGTAATGCTATAGGACGTCCTAGAAACTCTATTTATTCTTACCAATTTACAGGTTTAAATAATCAAGGTCTTCCAACATTTAAAATGCAAGATGGAGCGGCAAATAACATTACCGGAGCTAATTTTCAGGATAATAATAACGTAACAGATTATTTAAAATACGAAGGATCAATAGAACCAAATAAATCATTTGGACTTGCTAATACTTTTACTTATAAAAACTGGTCATTATATGTATTCTTTGTAGGATCAGCAGGAAATAAAGTTCGTTTAAACCCTATTTATGATAGTGAATATGATGATTTAACAGTATTTACAAAAGATTTTACTAACAGATGGATCAATCCAGGTGACGAAAACATTACTAATGTTCCAGTTATTGCAGATAAGAGATTAAATGCTAATTATGATGGTGCACGTACGCTTGCAAGAGCATATAACACTTACAATTATTCAGATGTTAGAATAGCTGATGGTGATTTTGTACGATTGAAAAACATTTCATTAAGCTGGGAATTTCCTAAAGATTTTAAGAGAAAAATTGGTGTAAATACCTTTACTCTTAAAGGATCTGCAGTTAACCCTTGGTTAATTTATTCTGATAAAAGATTAAACGGTCAGGATCCTGAATTCCGTAATACAGGAGGAGTAGCATTTCCTATAACTTCTCAGTACACATTTACTTTAAATATTTCATTATAATAGTATTAAATTATGAAAAATATAAAAATAGCGCTAGCATTATTATTACTTCTAGGTATTAGTAGTTGCGATGAGTTTCTTTCGGAAACACCAGATAACAGAACACAAATAGATACTCCGGAAAAAATATCAGAATTATTGGTAAATGCCTATCCAGTAGGTGGAACTTATATGGATTTTGCCGAAACAATGTCTGATAACGTTACTGATGGAAGATTAACAGAGACATTACCTAAAAACCTGCAGAATTATAATTGGGAAATGCAGGATGAAACTAATATAGACACTCAGGCAAACTATTGGGATGCATGTTATAGAGCTATTGCACATGCTAACAAGGCATTGCAGGCTATTAAACAGTTAGGGTATCCTTCTAATTTAAATTCACAAAGAGGAGAAGCATTATTAGCAAGAGCCTATTCTCATTTTATGTTAGTGACATTCTGGTCTAATCGATACAATCCAGCTACTGCTGCGACTGATTTAGGTATTCCGTACGTAAACGAACCAGAAGAAGTATTAATTAAAAAATATACAAGAAATACTGTTGCAGAAGTTTATGATTTCATTCAACAAGATATAGAAGAAGGTTTGAAATATGTAACAAACGAGTATAAAGAACCAAAATTTCATTTTAATAGAGAAGCAGGAAAAGCATTTGCAAGCCGTTTTTATCTTATAAAAGGGGACTGGGCTAAAGTATTAGAGGTTACAGAAGGATTAGGATCAAAACCTGCTGGAAAAATCAGAGATTATTTAGCATATACAAGTTTAGATCCAAACGTACAGTTTATCGATTATGCAAAAGCTGAACATCCTACAAACTTATTAGTAATTTCATCTTATTCTATTTATTCTAGAGCGACTCAACAAAATAGATTTTATTTAGGTTCAAATCAAGCGATTGAAATTTTTGGGAACGCAACAAATATATATAACAAAGCTTGGTACTATACTACATACTCTTATAACAGTAAGACAGATTTCCGTCCTAAATACAAAGAATATTTCAAGTATACTAACCTAACAGCTGCAATTGGAGAACCTTATTTAGGGACAGTGCTTTTTACAAACGATGAATTTTATTTAAACAGAATTGAAGCACTTGTTATGTCTAACAGAATTGCTGAAGCAAATACAGAGTTAGAGTTCTTTTTAGGAATGAGAACAAAGGCCTATAATGCTGCAACTGATAAGTTAACAGAGGCAAAAATTGTTGCTAAATATCCAGTTATTACAGATGAGTATACGCCATTTTATACTATGACTCCAGTACAGACATCGTATGTAAAAGCTATTGCTGAGGCTAAAAGAAGAGAATTTATTCATGAAGGTATGAGATGGTTTGATGTGAAGCGTTTTAATCTTGTAGTGAAGCATGATATTTTCAATAGTCCGTCAAACACATTAGTTAAAGATGATAAACGCAGAGCGTTACAAATACCGCTAAGTGCATCAAGCAACGGAGTTGAAATAAATCCTAGATAAAAATTTAATATAAAGTATTATGAAAATATTAAACCAATATAAAAAATTAGCATTAATTGCTGGAGTAGTTATGATTTTTTCTGGTTGTGCTCATGAGGATCAACCGGGTGAAAGCCAGTTAGATTTTACTCAGCCAGTTCAAACAGATTTAGATAAATGGATTACTACAAATTACCTTATTCCGTACAATATTAATGCACGATATAAATGGAATCAGAACACGGTTGATAATAGTAGGTTTTTATTTCCTCCAACGATTGATAAAGTGCAGCCAGCCTTAGAAATTGTTCAAAAAATATGGTTGTCTAGTTACGCAACCATCGGTGGAGCTGATTTTGTTAAGAAAATTGCACCAAGAGAAGTTGTTTTAGTTGGTGGAGTAAATATGAATGACAATGGTACCAGAACATTAGGAATTGCAGAAGGTGGACAAAGAATTACACTTTTTGAAGTAGATTATATCAACAGACAAAATCGTGCAATAGTTTCGGAGTTTATTCATACTATTCAGCATGAGTATGTTCATATTTTAAATCAGAACAAACCTTTTGATGAGCAAGCTTGGGGTAAATTAACTCCTTCAGGATATACAGCAACCTGGCATTTAGAAACTAATTCGGCATCGAGAGAATTAGGATTTATAACGAATTATGCAAGAAACAATATTGTTGAAGATTTTGCTGAAACGGCTTCTATAATCTTAATTAGCTCTAAGGCAGAATATGCAGCTATTTTAGCAAGTATAACAAGTCCGAAAGGAAGAGAAGATATTAAAAAGAAAGAAGCTATTGTAGTGAAGTATTTTAAAGATGCCTTTGATATGGATTTCTATGCATTAAGAGACGAGGCTGAAAAAAATACTACAATTGTAATTAATGGCAATTAGTAATTATACTATTAAGTTCTAAAACATTAACTTAAAATAACATTATGAAAATAAAATATTTATATAAGTTGCTAATTGTTGCTTTTGTAGCAATTCAATTAGTTGCTTGCAGTAACGGTGATACTGAGGAAAAGTTTGATCAAACACCTACTGCAAGAACAAATGCTCAGTCTAAAAAATTAGATGAGTTATTGCTGGCATCAGAGTATGGATGGAAAGCCGTTTATTTTACTGATAATACACAATTAGGAGGATATACACATTTATTTAAATTCTCTCCTGGAGGGAAAGTAACAATGGCATCAGATTTTGACAGTGATACAAAAAAGTATGATAGTCAATACGAGATTCAATTAGGGAGTACTGTAAGTGTAGTTTTTACTACTGCTAACAGAATACACCTATTATCTGACTCAAAATCATACCCAACGGAAGATTTGAAAGGTCAAGGATATCTGGGTGATTTTCAGTTTTTATTTTATGGAGAAGATAAAGGAGATATTATCTTTAGAACCAACAGAAAGTCTATAGAATTACGTTTTGTAAAAGCTACTGCTGCCGATTGGGATAACTTACCACAAAATACAATAATGGAGCAGAATGTAATTGGAGCAAATACACGACCACTTTTTAGATTATTAGAAACTACTGATGGAACAACTGTACGTCAGTTTGATTTTAATTTTGATGATGCGACTCGTTTTGCCACTGCTGATCCTATTACAGCTGGTTTTTCTGAAAGTTATAATGTAGGTGTAGGTTATTCTGCAACAGGAATGATAGTAAGCCCTGCTATTGTAGTTAAAGATCAAGCTTTATCTGAATTTGTTTATAATGATGCGGATGGTAGCTTCACAGCAACTGGAACAAATGGGGTATCTGCTACTATTAAGTACACTACAAAACCGTTAGTTTTAACAGATGATTATAAAATCATTTTAGATGGACAACCAGCAACAGCATTTGGATACATTGCACAGTATTTGAGTAATACGGCTGGAAATTCTCTTTTATGTAAAACATTATTGAATGAAATTAATGCTAGTTTACCTGCAGCACAAAAGGTTAACAGAGTTCAATTTCAATTTAATGATGCAGGAAGTACGTATATAGTATATACATTCACAGGAGGAAAAGCGACACTATATCATAATGTAGAAGTTGTTGAGGATGCCGTAAATAAAACAATTGTCCTTAAACATATTTCTTGGCAAACTGCAACTGCACTTATTGCTGAGCCAGTATTATTAAAGAAATTTGATCAGGAACTAACAAATCCAAAAGGTTTATACTTTAAAAAAGAAACTTATAAACTAGGAGGAGTACCTAATAATGTTTATACTTTTACTTCAGCTGCTAGTAATTTCAGATTAGCAACTTATGCTTTTCAATAGTTAAATGCAAAAAAAAACAAAAGGGCTGTCATAAAAAGACAGTCCTTTTTTTATGTGTAAAAAAATAATATCTAATAAATTATGGAACCAAGTAAAGAAACCAAAGACAAGTGGCATCAAGATCCATCAAATTGGATATGGGGTATTTTTTATTATAATAAAGAAGATAAAAGAATACTCCCTCCAAAAAGAATAAAACAATTAGGTTGGACAATAAATTTTGCAAACCCCAATTCAGTTTTTTTTCTAGTAATCTTACTTATAGTGCTTTTCATTTTGTCAAAAAGAATTTAGATAAGTATTGAAAGTGAAAAACAAAACTTTCGAAATAAATCCATATTTAGTTATCGATTTTGTTTGTAATAATTGAATTAGAATACCGGTTTAATAACAGGAATAATAAAAAAATGATACAGTTTAAAAGATAAAGAAAACAAATATATTATCACGAATATTATTATAAATTTGCACAAAATTTAAACCCAAATACCAATGAAAAAACTTTTACTTTTGTTTTGCGCTACAAGTCTTGTGCTTACTTCTTGCTCTAATGATGGAGATGACAATGCTACTTCTGCTATTTCTGAGATTCCTCTCGTTCCTATCATCCCTATTGTTGAAACGGTTATTTTACCTAAAACAGAGAAGTATACTTATCCATCTCATCCAGAAGAAAATTCGACTACTACCTTTACTTATGATGGAAATAAAATTGTAAGTCTTGTAAACAATGGAGGTCATAAAACGTTATTTACCTACACAGGGAATTTAATTACCAAAACCGAATATTATGAACAAAATGTATTGCTTACAACTACGGTTTTTACTTATGAAAACAATAAATTAAAATCGTATCTGGAAACTCCATCTGGTAATTCTTCTAAAAGAAGAAAAGACTATACCTATAATGCAAACGGAACAATTTCGACTGCTACTTTTTTAATTTCGACTGATCAAGTAGAAACATTAGATTCTTCGAGCATATTTACTTTAGACGCTAGTGGTAATATAGTTAAGGTTGAATTTAATGATAGTATCAATTTATTTGAGTATGATACTAAAAATAGTCCGTTTAAAAATATTTTAGGATATGCACAGTTATTAGATTCTGAAGCTTTTGATCAGGAAGCTAATACAGTAAATAATTTCACTAAACTAATAGAAAAAGAAGGAGACGTAATTGTAGGAACTCATACTTACGAGAACACTTATGATACAAACAACTTCTTGACGAAAAAAGTTAGTAATGGAGAAACTTATGAATATACGTACTAGTATAGAATCTCTAAGTTTAGTTCCTAAAAGAAAATAGCGAATTAATATAATATAAGTTAATTTTCAAAAAAAGCAGCAAGCGTAAGTTTGCTGCTTTTTTTTGTTTATAGGTATTTCTTGTCGCAAAAAAAGTTAGTTTTTTTTAATTGTTTTATTAGATAATTTACATAAAAAAAGTGTTTCTGTTTAAAAGTAATTTCTTATATTTAATTACTTAAAAGTCTAAAAATCAATGGACTTAAAATGATTGATCAATCTAAAAATTTTATAATTTAAGTTACTATGTTAAAAACAATTTTGAATTTAAATGGAGTAGAATTACTAAGTAAA
>NZ_NCWQ01000082.1:0-16598 GCF_002156885.1 Flavobacterium sp. AJR
TAGAACCTTAGAACCTTAGAACCTTAGAACCTTAGAACCTTAGAACCTTAGAACCTTAGAACCTTAGAACCTTAGAACCTTAGAACCTTAGAACCTTAGAACCTTAGAACCTTAGAACCTTAGAACCTTAGAACCTTAGAACTAATTAATTTCTTCTTCCTCCTAAATAAATAGAGACATAATATAATAAAGTAGCAATCGAACCAATAGCAGCTACTACATATGTTCTTGCAGCCCATTTTAAAGCATCTTTTGCACCAGCTTGTTCTTGTTGTGTAAGCATTCGTTTGCTTTCTAACCAAGCAAGAGCACGATTACTAGCATCATATTCTACAGGCAAAGTCACAATCGAAAAGATTGTAGTTGCTGCAAAAATGATAATACCAATTAGTAATAATTGCGGAAAGCTACGAAGCATCAGGATACCTGCAAGCAAGATCCATTGCATATAAGTCGAAGCTACACTTACGATTGGTACTAATTTAGAACGCATCGTTAACCATTGGTAACCTACGGCATGTTGTACAGCGTGTCCACATTCGTGTGCGGCAACAGCAGCTGCAGCGGCATTACGTTGGTTGTAAACGGCCTCACTTAAATTTACTGTTTTATCTACTGGATTATAGTGGTCTGTTAACTGACCTGGAGTCGAAATTACTCTAACATCACGGATACCATTATCGGCAAGCATTTTTTCGGCAATTTCTGCACCGGTCATTCCGTTTTGTAATTGCAATTTCGAATATTGTTCGAATTTACTCTTTAGTCTTGAACTAACTAACCAGCTAAATAACATAATCGCTCCAGCAAGAATTAAATAACTCATTCCCATATCTTTTGTTTTTTAGTTTATTGTTTAAAGTTATGAGATAAATAGCAATTTCTGAACCAAATTAAAAAAATGTCATTTTGTCATTTTAAACCATATTTAGTTTAAAAGGTTGTTTTTAAGAAGATGCGTCATTAATTCGGCAACATTTTTCATCTTATATTTCTGCAGAATATTTCGTCTATGCGTTTGCACAGTCAAGAAACTTAAAAATAATTCATCGGCAATTTCCTGAGTCGATTTTCCTTTGGAGAGTAATACAACAATATCTTTTTCTCTGCGACTAAGACTCGGAACAGATTCTAAATCTTCGGATAATGGCTGACTAATAATTGTTTTTACTTCATCACTAAATACGATCTCGCCATCGATAGCTTTATATATGCAACGTTTAAACTCTTCGAAAGAGGCATTTTTAAGAATATAGCCATTTCCTCCGCTCTGGATAAATTGCATAACTAAGCTTCTTTCAGACTGGCTGCTCATCCCAATTATTATTACTTTTGGATGTTTTTGCTTAATTGTTTTACATAAATCGACACCATTTATTAGAGGTAAAAAAATGTCCATTAAAATTAAATCGACCTTGTTGGCTCCAATATAATCAAGAAGTGTGACTCCAGATTCTAATGTCTGAACAAGTTCTATCTTATCTAAATCGGAGAGTAATCCCGAAACTCCTGAGATTACAATCGGATGATCATCTACAATAATAGTTTTATAAGTCTTCATGTTTCACTTTTAATTCGATGTAGGTAGAAGTTCCTTTGTTTTCCTTACTATCAATTTCTAATTTTCCGTTTAAGAATTCTACGCGGTTTTTAATATTTCTTAAACCCATTCCTATATTGTCTTTTATTTCAGATACATTAAAACCAATTCCGTTGTCTTCGACTGTAATGAAAAAAACATCTTGGTTTTGAGAACAAGAAACTAGAATTTGTGTTGCATTGGCATACTTTAAAGTATTGTTTAGTAACTCCTGAATAATCCTATAAATCATGATTTCATAATTCTTAGATAAATTCTGGTTTTGTACTAAATACTGAAATTCAATTCTGGTTTTTGAATTAGAGTTGGCTATGCATAAATCTCTTAAAGCATTTTCTAAATTTAATTTTAATAAACTTTCGGGCATTAAATTTTGAGAAATATTTCTTAGCTCTTTAATTGAGTTGTCTAATAAAGTTCCTATTTCTATTTTATTGGTAGCATTATCTTTCTCTGCCAGATTCAGATGCATTTTTAGTCCCGAAAGCATACTGCCAAGACCATCATGTAAATCTCTTGCGATTCTTTTTCTCTCCACCTCTTCACCTTCTATCAAGGCATTTGAAACGGATAGTTTTTTCTGGTTCTCGAGGGCAGCTAATTCTTGTTCGTGATTAACTTCTTTCTGGAAACTTAATTTTTTTTGATTTTTGTTTAATATCCATAAAAATAAAACCGTAATAAATAAAACGAATGATAGCACACCAAAAAGTATAGAGTTTAAACGATTGTTATTTGCTAATAAAGCTGCTTTATCGTTTTGCGCTTGTAATAGTGTTATTTTCTTCTCGCTTTCGGCTTTTTTATATTTAGCTTCAAGTTCTACGATTTCGTTCTGAAACTTAGATTTGTTTAGGCTGTCATTTACAGTATTGTATTTATTGGAATAGAAATAAGCTTTCTCATGATTTTTGGTTGCATTGTAAACTTTTGCCAATTCATTGTAGTAGTTTTTTTTATCTACAATAAACGGAGTATTTTCTAAAAGATATTCTAGATTTTTTTTGGCTTTTTCGTAATCTTTTAATTTAAAAAGAATCTCGTATTCTGCAAATTTTAATCGGTTTAAAGCAATGAGATTTTGATGTTTTTGGGCTGATTTAATTCCTTTTTCATAACTTTCTAAAGCTTTAGAATGTTGGTTTTGTTTTGCATAATATATTCCTTCTGCATAAAAGTAAGAGTCATTAAGATTAGATTCCGGGTATTTTGATAATTTAGAATATGCTTTGTCTAATGTTTTTTTTGCATCATAAAAACGCTTCAATTCTACTAGATTTTCAGCATTGATAATATATGTCTCCATTTTAGACTCTGCTAGTGTAGGAGATTTTTTGGTCGCTTTTTCGATGTAATTTTGAGCTTCACTTAAATATTCACTTGCTTTTTCGCGTTCATTTGTATTCATGAAGATAATAGCAATGGCTTTGTATAAATTACTTATTAATTCGTAATCGCCACTTTTCTTTGCAAGAGGAATGGCTTCATAAACCAATATTTTCATATAGCCTTTTTCGTTGTTTTTTCGTTGCTGCATGAGACCATAATTTTGGAGTATTATGGCACGCAATTTATAGGCTTCGGGATTGTTGTATTTTTTTAATTTGTTGTTGGCTTCAACTAATGTTTTTTCAAAACCATCAGCATCTCCTTTTTCTAGAAAACTAAAGGCATTATAATATATAGAAGCGTCATTTAAGAAAGGGAATTTAGTTTTTAGTTTATTAGCTTCTTGCAAATATTCTTTAGATTTTTTTATATCCTGAACCATCAGGTACAATTTAGATAATCTAAAGCTGTAAAGACTTTTTAGACTATCAGACTGAGCATTTTTAGTAACTCGGGCAATACTATCTATATAAACTGTATCATCATCTAAAGAAAGTATAACCTGTGAGTAAGTGGTAGTTGAGAAGAATATAAGGAATAAATAAAAGCCTATTTTGGTCATAAATTGTGTTTTATCAAAAATATTAAAATTAAATTTTCTTCAAAATTTTTTTCTGTTTTTTACCTGATATCAGGTAGAATAAATTACACTTTATCAGGTATTGTCATCTTTTTTCTTCAGGTTTATATTTGTTAAAATGATTATTAAATATAAATAAACCCAAAGAATTCAATCATGAAAACGACTTTAAAAAAAATTATGTTCTTGCTAACCTTGGTTTTTGTAGCTGCATCTTGTAGTAGTAGCGATGACGATAATGAGCCAGGACAAGTAACCAAATCAAGAGATGTAAAATATGAAATAACAGGAAATTTTACTGGAGAACTTAGCGCAATTTATTTTGATAAAGGCGGAAGTCCACTAAATGAAGATGTTACCAGTTTTCCTTGGACTAAACAAATTACTGCGGATGCAGGTGTACCAGGAATAACATTCAGCGCAAGCGGTCATGGTGGCGTTAAGGACCAAACATTAACTGCTAAAATCTATGTTGGCGGAGAAGTAGTAAAAGAATCTACTGCAAAAGCAAATAATGACGGAATCATTGTTGTAACTCTTGCACCTTTTCTTTTTCCACAATAATTTATATAAAACATTAAGGTTAAAAAAAAGCTTTGTAATGATACAAAGCTTTTTTTTATGATTCTAATTGATTATTCACTTCTTCAAATTTTGCAATTAGATCATTCAACTTTGATTGTTGTTTTTTAATTTGTTTTGGACGAATATAAAACCAATTAAAGCCCATCCAAAGCAAAGTTACTCCATAAGTAAAAAAGCCCCATAAAGTCGCCATTCTCGATGTATATTCATAGAGATAAAAACAAATTCCAACTCCAAGTAAAAGAAAATACAAACTCAACATTGTAGATTGCATAAATTGTTGCTTCTTTTTAATTAAAATCAGTTTCTGTAAATATTCCTGATTGGTTTGAGCGGTAACAATATTTTTATACGTTGATACTAATCGATTATAAAAAAACAAATAAATAACCATTGCTAAAATCGTTAAAACGATTCCAATTTTTGTCGAAATAAATTTCGGTTGATAAGTGTACCAAACAAAAATAATGAAGGCACAAGTTGTAAAAAGCAAAATATTGGTGATCCATAAAGTACGTACTCCAGCTTTTTTAAATTGCTTTAATCTTGCTAGTAAATCTTCTATATTGGGCTGACTTACGGTTTGTTTTTTCCATAAATCTTTAAAGTCTATATTATTGTCCATTTTCTTTAAATTTTTGAGTTAACTTTTCTTTTATTCTATGAATTTTCACTCTTATATTCGCTTCCGAGAGACCTACGATTTTTGCTATTTCGGCTTGTTTTACATCTTCTAGTTCGAGCGAGATAATAATACGGTCGGTTTCTGGTAATTCGGCGATGCATTTGTACAAAAACTGAATTTGTGGTTCTAGCGAATATTCTTTTTCCTCGGTAATATGTGCCGGAAGTTCTGATTTTGGAAAACGTTTTCCTTTTTCTATTTGTTTAAGGCAATTATTAGATGCAATCCTAAAAATCCAGCTTCCGATATTGGCTTCGTTTCTAAAAGTGTGGAGTTTTTCCCAAATAATAATAAATGTTTCCTGAGCAATATCCTGAGCAATGTTGTAATCATTTACGTAACCCATGCACAACCTAAAGACCTTTTCCCAATAGGATTTATATAGCTGTTCAAACTCCATTATTTCGATTTTATAAAGTTGGTTAGTTGGGCTAAATACCAATCTTTATCATCATACATGATAAAATGTAATCCTTTGTTAGCGTATTGAAGATTAGCATTCTTTAAGTTTTTATATTGAGCTTCGATAGCAGGTTTCATGTTTACAAAATAAGCTTCAAGTAATATGAGTGAAGGACATTTTATGGTTGCGATTTTATCTCTCAAATCAGTGTTAGAAAAATCACAAAACATTTCGGCAAATGTTTTTCTGTCGGATTTAACACTCCAGCTAAGTAATAAATCTTGCTTAGAGGTATCTTCTAAAAGTCTTGGAAGGTATTTTTTTTGATTTTCAGAAAATTGCTCATCGGACATTGCTGTCATTTTATTGATTATTGGCGTACAATCATTATTTTCTTTTGCTTTAAAGGAAGGATCCATTAAAGCCGACAAACAAGGAAGTGCATCAACTATTACAATTTTACCTATCAATTCCGGATAATCAGCGGCTAGAGCCAGAGCCAGTCCGCCACCCATACTATGACCGACTATAATTGGTTTTTCTATTTGGTTAGCTTTTATGTAATTAGCGATTTCTGTTTCCCAATTTATAAAAGAAGCATTTGGTTGCGGTTTTACTCCTGCAAAACCCGCCATTGTAAAAACATAACAGGTAAAATCTTTTTCGAAGTTAGGTTTTGTTTCGTTCCACACATCTCCAGAACTGGCAAATCCAGGTAAGAAGATTATAGATTGTTTTCCTTTTCCAGTTTTGGCAATTTCAAACGGATACGATTTTGTTTGTCCGAATACATTTAAACATAATGCTGAAAATAAAAGGGCGATAACTAAGAAGATATACTTTTTCATTTTAATAGTTTTTAGTTGTTAAATGATAGAATTTGCTTTTTAGATACAGGAGTTGTTAAAATGTTACAACAAAAATAAAAAATTCAATAAAAAAATTTCAAATTCCAATGTTGGTGGGGGTTTTTAAGAATGGGAATTTTAATTTAATAAAAAAACTTTGCACAAAAAAAAAATCCAAACCCCAACAAAAGTTGGAATTTGGAATTTATAAAATATTGTAAATTGAATTTATTATCCAACCAAATTAATGATTTTTCCAGGAACAATAATTACTTTGTTTGGTGTTTTACCATCCAATTGTTTTAATGTTCTTTCGTCTTTCATAATGATTTCTTCGATTTGTTCCTTGGTTAAATCCAAAGGCAATTCGATAGTGAAACGCATTTTTCCGTTAAACGAAACTGGGTATTCTTTACTGCTTTCTACTAAATACTTAGGTTCAAAAGTAGGGAAAGCAACAGCTGCAATAGATGTTGTATGACCTAATAATGACCATAATTCCTCAGCGATATGTGGTGCATAAGGCGAAATTACAATTGCCAAAGGCTCAAGTATAGCACGAGAATGACAGTTTTGTGTAGACAATTCGTTTACACAAATCATAAACTGAGAAACAGAAGTGTTGAAAGAGAAACTCTCCACATCTTCTACCACTTTTTTAATGGTTTTATGTAATGATTTTAAGTTGTCTTTTGTTGGCTCGTCATTGGTAATAATTAAACCATTATCATCAAAATACAAACGACATAGTTTTTTCAAGAAACCAAATACTCCCGAAATTCCAGCAGTATTCCAAGGTTTAGCTTGCTCTAATGGTCCTAAGAACATTTCGTATAAACGTAACGTATCAGCACCATATTCATTACAAATATCATCTGGTGTAACTACATTATAATATGATTTCGACATTTTTTCGACCTCGCGACCTACAATGTATTTACCGTTTTCATCAAAAATAAATTCGGCACTATTAAAATCTTCTCTCCAAGCTTTGAATTTTTCAATATCCAACTCATCCGAAGAGTTTACGAAATGAACATCAACACGAATTGGCTGTACATTTTGATCTCCAATCTTATTTTTAGAAATAAATGTATTTGTACCTTCAAGTCTATAAACAAAAGCGCTTGTTCCTAAAATCATTCCCTGATTAATCAGTTTTTTGAATGGTTCTTCAGTTGGAGCAAAACCTTTGTCTTTTAAGAATTTATTCCAGAAACGAGAATATAATAAATGTCCGGTTGCGTGTTCGCTACCTCCAATATATAAGTCAACACTTTCCCAATAAGCTAAAGCTTCTTTGCTTGCAAATTCATTTTCGTTATGCGCATCCATATAACGCATCCAGTACCATGAACTTCCAGCCCAACCTGGCATGGTGTTTAATTCTAATGGGAATATAGTAATGTTATCAACCAAATTAGTATTTACAACAGTATTGGTTTTAGTATCCCAAGCCCAAACGTTTGCATTTCCTAATGGAGGCAATCCGTCTTCGGTTGGTAAATATTTTTCTACTTCAGGTAAAATAATTGGTAAATGTTGCGCCTCAATTATTTGTGGTAATCCATTTACATAATATACTGGGAAAGGCTCTCCCCAATAACGCTGACGTGAAAATACGGCATCACGCAAACGGTAATTGGTTTTTCCTGTTCCTTGATTTAGTTTTTCTAATTCGGCTATCACTTTTTGAGTAGCTTCTTTATAATTTAATCCGTTTAAGAAATCAGAATTTGCAATTTCGACATTGTCTTTTGAACCGTAAGCCGCTTCAGAAATATCAACATTAGCAAAAATATTTTTTATAGAAGGCATTCCTTGCTCTCCTTTAAAGAAATTTGCAAAAGCATAATCTCTTTCGTCTCCACAAGGAACCGCCATTACTGCACCTGTTCCGTATCCTGCTAATACATAATCACCAATCCAAACCGGAATTGGTTCTTTGGTAAAAGGATGTTCAGCATAAGCACCTGTAAATACTCCCGAAATAGTTTTTACATCGGCCATACGCTCACGCTCAGAACGTTTTGCAGTTTTTTCGATATAGGCTTCAATCGCTGCTTTTTGTTCTGGAGTTGTAATCTCGGCAACCAAAGGATGCTCAGGAGCCAATGTCATAAATGTTACTCCAAAAATGGTGTCAGGACGAGTTGTAAAGACTTCAATATTATTAGTTTCAGGTTTAATGTTTAAAGTTGCTTCACTTTGCGACTCTGCCTGAGAACTGTAACTTAAAACTGGGAACTTTACTAACGCTCCAACCGATTTCCCAATCCAGTTTCTTTGTGATTCTTTTATAGATTCACTCCAGTCGATATCGTTAAGACCTTGCAACAAACGCTCTGCATAAGCAGAAATACGCATGCTCCATTGTGTCATTTTTTTACGGATTACAGGATAACCACCACGCTCAGAAACACCATTTACGATTTCGTCATTTGCCAAAACAGTTCCTAAACCAGGACACCAGTTTACTTCGGTTTCTGCCAAATAAGTTAATCTGTATTGTAATAGTATTTTTTGTTGTTCATCTGATGAAAATGATGTCCATTCGCTTGACGAAAAACCTACTATATTATCATCGCAAACTGCATTTACAGTTGCATTTCCTTCTTTTTCGAAAATAGAAACCAAAGTCGAAATATCTTCGGCTTTATCGGAATCTTTATTGTACCAAGAATTAAACAATTGGATAAAAATCCATTGTGTATGCTTGTAATAATCAGGATTTGAAGTACGAACTTCTCTGTCCCAATCAAATGAGAATCCTATTTTATCTAATTGCTTTCTGTATCCGGCAATTTGTTTTCCTTCTTTATCTACACCACCATCAATATTTACGCGAGTAGTATCTTCTGGGCGTTGACCTGTTTGTATAGCATATTGCTCAGCAGGTAATCCGAAACTATCGTAACCCATCGGGTGTAAAACATTAAAACCTTGGTGTCTTTTAAAACGAGAATACACATCAGAAGCAATATAACCTAGCGGGTGCCCAACGTGTAATCCCGCTCCAGATGGATAAGGAAACATATCGAGTACGTAATGTTTCGGCTTTTCGGAATTATTTTCGGCTGCAAAAGTTTTATTGTCTGCCCAATATTTTTGCCATTTGGCGTCTATTTCAATCGGATTGTACTTCATTATAAAAGATTCAAAGGTTCAGAGTGACAAAGATTCTAAGGTTTTATCACTGAATTATAAGTTGGCAAATTTACGTTTATTGTGCATTGTACCAAAGTTATTTTTTAAGATATAGGATTAATGATAAAAATCAGTATTTAAAAAAACGGGAATACATAAATTTGTGGTTTGCAGGTAGGAATGATTTTTTTGTTTTTTAAAATATTTAAGCAATTGAGAGAATAATTTTACTTAAAATTTGAGTATTTTAGATGCGTTTTTAAAAGATAAATGGGAGATAAGAAAAAATATTCTATTGAAGTTCGACTTTGGATTGAAGAAGCCGAAGGTCCTTTTTTGGGTATTGGCAAGATTTGGTTATTGGAGAATATTAAAAAAACGGGTTCTATTACCAATGCTGCCAAAGAAATGAAAATGGCGTACAGACAAGCGTGGCAATTGGTTGAGGAGATGAATCAGCGTGCCGAATCGCCTTTGGTAGAGAAACTTCTGGGAGGAAAAGGTGGTGGAGGTGCACGATTGACTGAAGCTGGAGAAACTGCAATTACGGTATTTTATGAAATCGAAAAAAGAATTAAAGATTTTGCTCAGAAAGAAGTTCAAAATTTAAAGTTCTAAAATTTTTTAATAATCAGTATTCATTTTAAAACATACTGAAAAGTGTTAACTAATTATAGTCGATTAAGCATAATGGTTTTTAACACATAGAAATATATTTCTTTCACATAGAATGGCTATGTATATTTTAAATAAGTGAAACGCCTTCTTTTGAGTTTACAAAATCTATGTTTCTATGTGTTAAATGTTTTTTGGAGTTATGCTTAACGGACTAATTGTAATCAAAAATAAAAAATGCTAATAATCAGTATTCTTTTAAAAACATACTGAAAAAACTATTGAATTTATGAAGCTAAAAATTATAATATTTTTATTATTTCCGCTCATTGGATTATGCCAACAAAACAATCAAGTTGTTGTCGATTCGGTAAAACCTACTAATATGTTTATACTTGGAGAAGTTATTATAAAAAATAATAAAACCAAGGATACGCTAAATAGGGTAACGACAAAAAAGATGGAATCGCAAAATAAAATGGATGTTTCGCAGGCATTAAATATGCTTCCGGGTGTGAGTTTAACTGCTTCGGGACCAAGAAATGAATCTATGGTTTCTATTCGTGGGTTTGATTTAAGGCAAGTTCCTGTTTATATGGACGGAATTCCTGTTTATGTTCCTTATGATGGTTATGTAGATTTGGCTCGATTTACGACTTTTGATCTTGCTGCAATTGATGTTTCTAAAGGATTTTCATCGGTGCTTTATGGTCCGAATTCATTAGGAGGAGCAATTAATCTTATCTCAAGAAAACCTTCACAAGTATTAGAATATGATGGTTCGTTAGGAATGATTAATTCAAACGGATATAAAGGCAATATTAATATAGGTTCTAATCTGGGGAAATTTTATGTTCAGGGAGGCTATTCGTACTTGCATCGCGATTCGTTTAGAATGTCGTCTAATTATGTTCCTTCTAAAAATGAAGATGGTGGACAAAGAGATAATTCCTATAGTACTGACCAGAAAATTAGTTTTAAAGTAGGATGGACTCCAACTAAAAAGAGCGAATATGCAATAGGGTACATTAATCAGCAAGGAGAGAAGGGGAATCCTGTTTATGCGGGAGACGATGTACTTAATTCGCTTCTAGCAAAACCGCGTTATTGGCAATGGCCAAATTGGGATAAAGAAAGTTATTATTTTATCTCTAATTCTAGTTTTGACGATAAGAACAGTTTTAAAGCCAGAATATACTACGATAAATTTAAAAATAAGTTGGATAGTTATGATGATAATACATATTCAACCCAAACGAAACCCTATGCTTTTCAGAGTAATTATAACGATTATACGTATGGAGGAAATCTGGAATATGACACACAAATAATTCCGAAAAATAACCTTAAGATTGCGTTTCATTTTAAAGAAGATGTGCATCGGGAAAATAACCTTGGCGAACCTGTGCGTAATTTTATAGACAATACAGTTTTGATTGGTATTGAAGATGTTTATAAAATCTCGAACAAATTTACTTTGGTTCCCGGAGTGAGTTATAATATCAGGAAAAACAAAGAAGCAGAAGATTATAATAGTACTACAAAAGTAATTTCTGATTATCCAACGGCAGGTGCGAGCGATGCTTTTAATGCGCAAATAGGATTTTTTTATCAGCTAAATGAGAATCAGAAATTAGGAGCAACCGTTTCTCAGAAAACACGATTTGCAACTATTAAAGATCGATATTCATACCGAATGGGAACTGCAATTCCTAATCCTGATTTAAAACCTGAGAAAGCAGTAAACTATGAAATAAATTATAATGCTAATCTTTTTAGCAAAATAACATTTCAAACGGCTGTATTTTATAGTTCGCTAACTGATGCGATTTTAAATGTAAGTAATGTTATGCCGGGGAAATCGCAAATGCAAAACTTCGGAAAAGCCGAATATATTGGAGTTGAAGCGCAATTGAATTATTCGCTATTGCAGAATTTATCTTTTAATGTTAATTATACTTATATCGAAAGAAATAACTTAACAGATCCTACCATTCATTTTACCGATGTGTCTAATACTAAAGTTATGGGAACGGTAGAATATCAGCCAATAAAATTACTGAGATTAATAGCTAACTCTGAGTTTAATTCGTCTAGAATTAGTACTAGTTACGGAACGAGAGTTCCAGATTACACCCTTTTAAATCTTTATGGCTCGGGTAAAATTGCTAAAAACTTTAGTATCGATGCTGGAGTAAATAACATATTTGATAAGAACTACAGTCTTGTAGAAGGATATCCTGAGGAAGGGCGCAACTTTTTTGTGACGCTTCGTTTTTTTAATAACTAAATCAAAAATAATTTTATATGAAAACTCAAAATTACATTCTTATCCTATTAATAGCATTTTCATGCACGATGTGTAATTCTTCTAAAAAGGAAAAAGAAGATGCTGTTGCAACTGAAAAGGTTTCAAAAGTGGATAACGATAAACATCCTGTTCTTACGCCAGAAGATAGTTTAAAACTGGTAAATCATCAAATTGAAGTAAAAGGCGAAGTTGAGTTTCCGTTGCAATTAACTGTAGATTCATTACGTAAAATGAAAGTGGTAACTATAAATGATTTTAAAGTAGTTTGCCAGAGCGGAGAAGTTAAAAAAGATGATAAAACTTGCAAAGGAGTTTTACTAAAAGACATTTTAGAGAAAGCTAAAATTAAACAAAGCGGACATAAAGACCGTAATTTTTATATCGTAGCAAGAGCTTCAGATGGGTATATGGCAACATTTTCGTGGGCAGAGATTTTTAATAATCCAACAGGAGAAAATGCGTATGTTCTTTTTGAAGAAAATGGTAAACCGGTAAAAAATGGAGAAATGATTACGATTTGTAAAAATGACATAAAAACAGGTCCACGCCATGTTTCCTGGCTTAAAAGTATAGAAGTTTATAAAGTGAAATAGGTTAAAAAAAGGTTCAAAGGGACAAAGGTTCAAAGTAGTAAAGGTTCAAAGTTACAGAGGTTCAAAGTTACAGAGGTTCAAAGTTTGCAAAGTTTTGTGATGATTCAGCTTTGCGAACTTTGCGTTTATACAAAACCATGCATTTAAAACCTTTGCGCGCTTTGCGGTTAAATCAGCTTTTAAGGTTCTGAGGTGCTAAGATTTTTAATAAGTAAGCGTGTGAAAGACAAAGTTCGCAAAGCTCTGTGTTGATTCAGCTTTGCGCACTTTGCGTTTTTATAAAGTCGCGCATTAAAAAAACTTGGCGTACTTTGCGGTTAAATAAACTTTTTATTCAATGTCTAAATGTATAATTATAGTATAAAAGTTCGTTATTAGCTGTAAATAATGAAATTCTTTATTATTTTTACCACATAATTTAAGCAAACTATGAGTTCTAACTTTGATAAATTTCAAAAACGCAGGTTAATTTCCTCTTATTTTTCGGTTGTATTAAGTGTATTTCTGGTTTTATTCCTTTTGGGAGTACTAGGATTGTTCATTATTAATTCTAAAAAATTAGCTGATGATTTTAAAGAAAAAATCGCAATGACGGTTTTCTTTAAAAACGAAGCTAATGATAGTATAATAAAGACATTTAATACCGAATTGAAAAGAGCTCCTTTTGCAAGATCGTTTGTTTATGTTACTAAAGAAGCTGCTGCTAAGCAACATACCGATATTATTGGTGAAGATTTCCTAACGTTTTTAGGAGAGAATCCATTATTGAATTCTTATGATATTCACTTAAAAGCCGATTATGTTGTTAGAGATAGTATTACTAAAATAGAAACTAACTTACGTAAAAACACTATGGTTTCGGATATTGTTTATGACAAACAATTGGTAAATCTGGTTAATGATAATATCAAAAAAGTAAGTATGTGGATTTTAATTATAAGCGGATTTTTAACTGTAATCGCAGTATTGCTTATTAATAGTTCATTACGTTTATCTATACATTCTAATCGATTTATTATTAAAACAATGCAAATGGTTGGTGCTACAAAATCGTTTATTCGTAAACCATTTGTAATGCGAAGCATTAAATTAGGATTAATTGGTGCTGGTTTAGCAATTGTTGCTTTAATCGGACTTTTGATATATGTAGATACAAACTATCCAGGACTAGGAATATTAGATGATAAAGCTCTTATTGGGTTAGTATTATTGGCTGTTTTAGGAATCGGAGTTTTAATTACTTGGTTAAGTACACACTTTGCTACACAACGTTTCTTGAATTTAAGAACCGACGATCTTTATTAAAAAGTGTATAGTCGCAGTATTCAGTAAACATTATAACAGAATTTAATTTTAGAAATGAAAAATAAAGAAGAACAAAAAAAACAGGAATTCCTTTTTGATAAAGTAAATTATAAAATTTTATTGGTTGGGATTGGTGTAATTGCATTAGGATTTATCTTAATGGCAGGTGGAGGAAGTGATGATCCAAATGTTTTTAATGAAGCTATTTTTAATTTCAGACGTATTCGTTTGGCTCCAACTACAGTTTTGATAGGCTTTGGAATCACAATTTATGCTATTCTTAAAAACCCTAAAACAGACTAATTTAGACTTCTTAGACATTTTAGATCTTTAGATTATTAGATTAATCTTTTCTGAAAAATCTAAACAGTCTAATATTCTAAACAATCTAACAATCTAATAAATGAATACTTTACAAGCTGTTGTTTTAGCCATTATTGAAGGAATTACAGAATTTTTACCTGTTTCTTCAACTGGCCACATGATTATTGCCTCATCATTTTTTGGGATTGCCCATGATGATTTTACCAAACTTTTTACGATTGTAATTCAACTAGGAGCGATTCTTTCGGTTGTAGTTTTGTATTTCAAACGTTTCTTTCAAACGCTAGATTTTTACTTTAAATTATTAGTTGCTTTTATACCAGCAGTTGTTTTAGGATTACTATTAAGTGATTTTATAGATGGGCTATTAGAAAATCCAGTTACAGTTGCAATTTCACTTTTACTAGGAGGAATTATTTTATTAAAAGTAGATGAGTGGTTTAGTACACCAAAAGGTGCTGAAACATCACAAGAAATAACATATTTGCAAGCTTTTAAAATAGGGATGTTCCAGTGTTTGGCAATGATTCCCGGAGTTTCTAGAAGTGGAGCAAGTATAGTAGGAGGAATGTCGCAAAAATTGACAAGAACTACAGCCGCAGAGTTTTCATTCTTTTTGGCAGTTCCTACCATGTTGGGAGCAACGGTTAAAAAGTGTTATGATTATTATAAAGCAGGATTCGAATTATCGCATGATCAGGTTAATTTATTGATTATTGGTAATATTGTAGCCTTTATAGTAGCACTTTTGGCTATTAAAACCTTCATAGGATTTTTGACTAAAAACGGATTCAAAGTATTTGGATATTACCGAATTATTGCAGGAATTGTATTGTTGCTAATTCATTTCTTTATTCATCCGCTTACAATTATATAATGAATACTCCCGAAGATTTTTTAAACGGACAAATTTTACTAATAAATAAACCTTTACATTGGAGTTCTTTTCAGGCAGTGAATAAGTTAAAATATGCACTGATAAATAAAGTTGGACTTCCTAAGAAATTTAAAATTGGTCATGCAGGTACATTAGATCCTTTGGCAACAGGGCTATTACTTATTTGTACAGGCAAGTTTACCAAAAGAATTACCGAGTTGCAAGGTCAAGCCAAAGAATATACAGGTACTTTTTTTATTGGAGCTACCACGCCTTCGTATGATTTAGAAACCGAAATCGACCAAACTTTCCCAACGGAACATATCGATGAGGTCTTGATTCATGAAACGGTAAAACAGTTTTTGGGCGAAATAGATCAAAAACCACCTATTTATTCGGCTATAAAAAAAGATGGAGTTCGTTTGTATGAGCATGCTCGTGCAGGAGAAACTATCGAAATTGCAAGTCGAAAAACTACAATTCACGAATTTGAAATTACTAGAATCGCGCTTCCGGAAATCGATTTTAGAGTAGTTTGCAGCAAAGGAACTTATATTCGTTCATTAGCCTTTGATTTTGGAAAAGCAATGAATTCTGGGTCTCATTTAACTGCTTTGCGAAGAACCAAAATTGGTGACTACGATGTGAAAAATGCTATCGATGTTACTTTATTTGAAGCTTCTTTAGGATCGAATAAAGAGTAAATTATTTCGAAAGAAATTCGTTTTCAATTTTTTTTGCTAACTTTACTATTATGAAGACAAAAAATAATAATTCCGATAACCTTGCGATACCTGGTAAATCTATGTCTCAAAAAAAATTCGCTTCGATGATTAAAGAAGCTGAAGGAGGAACTTTTTTTACATTAGAAGAATCTAAAAAACATTTTCAAGAATGGAAATCCCAAAGAAAGAAGTAGTTACTTCTGCTCTTTTTGATTTTGTTGATCTTCCTTCAATTCATGAATACGGGACCGAAACTTTTGGTTTAAGACTTGCAGATTATTTTATTGAAGAAATATATTCTTATTTAGATAATTTATCTAAAGATTACTTACTTCATCCAGAATGTCATCACCTTAAAACTAAAACTAAGAAATACCGAAACATTATTTTGGGTTCTTATTTAATTATATACCGGATAAAATCTACTAGAATTGAAGTTTTAAGAGCTTTTCATGGAAGTCGCTCTCCTAAAACTATTGGTAAAATTAAAAAAATCAATATTAAATAATCGGTTAAATTTAGTTAAAGGATATAGTAGATAAAGTGTAAAAAAAAAAATTACTCAAAATAAACTATAGAGGTAACTTTGTTTAAAGAAAGTTTACCGACTC
>NZ_NCWQ01000083.1:0-23470 GCF_002156885.1 Flavobacterium sp. AJR
CTTTTAAAATCTGTTCTTTTTCATATTCTTTTAGTGATTTAAGAATGTTTATTTCTCCACTTGAGATGTGATATTTAAGATGCTCTGGAATTTGTTGAATATCTATAATATCATCGCTCATTATTATCATACGCTGTATAATATTTTCGAGTTCACGAACATTACCAGGCCAAGAGTAGCGTAGTAATATTTCGATCGCTTTTTCGGTGATTGAGATGTTTGGTTTATCATATTCAATACTATATTTTTTTAAAAAAGTGTCTATTATAGGAATGATATCCTCTTTTCTTTCTCTTAAAGGTGTTGTCTTGATATTAACAACATTTAGTCTATAATATAAATCTTCTCTAAAAGCATTTTTTTGTACCATTTGAAATAAATCGGTATTAGATGCAGCAATTATTCGAACATTAAGTTTCTCGGGAATTTGTGATCCTACTCTTGTAATCTCTTTTTCCTGAAGTACTCTAAGAAGTCTTGTTTGTACAGAAAATGAAGCTGTGCCAATTTCATCTAGAAAAATTGTTCCTCCAGAAGCTGCTTGAAACAATCCGATTCTTGATTCGTTAGCTCCGGTAAATGCTCCTTTTACATAACCAAAAAGTTCAGATTCCATTAGTCCTTCTGGGATTCCACCGCAGTTTACAGTAATAAAAGGCATTTTCGCTAGAATACCATTATAATGTATTGCTTTAGCGATAAGTTCTTTTCCAGTACCACTATCTCCTTGTATAAGTACTGTTGCCATGTTATTTTTAACTCTTTTTATTATCTCAATTAAATCTCTTAATTGATCAGAGTTACCTACAATACCAGAATAATTATTATCTATTGGTATAGAGGTTTTTTTCGGTAGTAGAGTTTTTGCTTTATTTCTTGTTTTTGTAAAGGAATTCTCAACCGCTTTTTTAAGTTCTTCATTTGTGAATGGTTTAACCAAATAATCGAATGCACCAGCTTGTATCGAAATTACTGCACTATTAATTGAAGGTAAACCTGTTATTACCAATTTAGGCATTAATGGATAATGTTCTTCAGTAAACTTTATTAATTCAATACCATTTATTTCCGGCATATTAAGGTCGGTTATAAGGAGGTCTATACTGGTATATTTTAAAATACCTAAAGCTTCATTTACTGATGATGCTTTATAGATATGATAATTTAATGCTTTTAGATTGCGCTGAAGCAAATCTAGCATGTCATAATTATCATCTACAATTAGTATGTTTTCTTTCTTTGAGTTCATTTTAATTATTGTAATGGTAACTTTATTAAAAAAATCGTTCCACTTGGGGTATTATCAATCACCTCTATATCTCCATTATGGTTTTTAATTATTCCATGTACTACACTAAGTCCAAGGCCACAGCTTTCGCCTACAGGTTTTGTAGTGAAAAATGGGTCAAATATTTTTTGTTTAATTTCATGAGGAACTCCAGGGCCATTGTCTGCTATTTTTAGTATCATATTTTCTTCGTCACTATTCACTCCTATATAGATGATACTATTCTTTGGGGCTACGTATATTGCATTTATAAGTAGATTAAATAAAACTTGAGTAAGTTGAATGGAATCTACTTTTGCAATAATATCATCATCTTGAAAATCAAGTTGATATTGTACACTCTTTTTCTGAAAATTCTGCTTAAGGAAGGTGAGAGCATCAGTTACTATTGGCTTTATTTTTAGCAATTGTAATTGTTGAGGCATACCACAAGAAAAAAACATTAATTTTTTGACTATTTCGCGTGAATAGATTGCGGAATTTATGATTTTTGCGATATCATCAATAATTATTTGATCTTTGGTTTCATCTTTAATAAGCTCTGCAAACCCTAATATGTTAGCAAGGGGGGTATTAAGTTCGTGTGCAATTCCTGCAGTCATTTCTCCAAGAATAGATAGTCTGTCTTTTCTCTCTAAAGTTTTCCTTAGAGTAGCCTTTTTTTCTAAATTTTGGTACTTTTCTATGTAATTGCCAATTTCAAAAGAAACGGTATCTAAAAGTTCTTGTTCTTCTTTTAGAAAATGATTAAGATTATATTTTGGCTGAGGATAATATACTTTGATAAATCCTGAGACTTTATTTGATACTATTATTTCACTATGTTGCGAAACATTATTTTTTGGAATTAATGCTGTAGCTAGTGTATAATCATTTATCTGAATTTCGACTATAGAATCATCACAAAATCTCCATGCTTTTACCACAGAAAAAATGATTTCTTCTAGAGTAACTTTATTAACATTATTAGATTTTGAAATTATTTTTGAAATCTGATAAAGACATAATAATTCTTTAATTCTTTCTTTTAGTTTTTCTTCTGGGGCACTATTAATCATTGCTTTTTTGTAGGAAAAAGGTTAAAAAATTTATAAAACTAATCAAAGTTAGATAAATTTCCTAATTGAAACTAGGAATTCTAATTTTCTTTTAACTATTTAAAAATGAACTAAATAGACTATTGTAATGTGACTTATTCTGCTATTATTATAACTTTTCAGGGCTATTTAGCAATTGCTTTTTTGATTAACTTAAAAGCGTAATATTTTTAATAAAAAAGCGACAATTTTTTTTGGATTTTATTTAGTTCAAGAAATTGAAAATGGATGCAGTGAGGAAGAAATAGGTGTTTTTTTATATAAATGAGAGAGGTAAACAATCTTTATAATTTTGTTACCTTTTATGTCTTTAATTTCTTTATAATTTTTCACTTTGTTATATTTGAATATAAATTGAAATTAAAAGAATAATTAGAAAATAATATAATGAGTATGCTTAAAAATATTTTTGGAAAAAAGAGTGAAGCTATAAAGTCAAATGCAGATTTTTGGAATTGGTTTGAAAAAAATGAAAAGGATTTTTACAACGCTGTGAATAGAGGTACAAATATCGAGAAAGATTTTTTTGATAAATTATCTCCCCAACTAGAAAGTTTAAAAGAGGGGTATTTCTTTTTGACTGGAATGCTTAATGAACAAACTGCTGAATTGGTTCTTACTGCCGATGGAAACATAAAGAATATTGTTTTTGTAGAAGAATTAGTTAATGCAGCTCCTAAACTTCCGAACTGGAAATTTACTGCCTTAAAACCAGCGACAGATATTAAAAATGTTTCTATAAAAATGGGAGATTATACTTTTGGTAGTGATAATCTTTTTTTTTACTCAAATGATGATAAGGAATATCCAGATAAAATAGATATTACAGTAGTACATTTAGATTGTAATGAAGAGAATAAGCCAATTATAACTAACGGAACTTATATCTTTTTAGATAATTATCTGGGAGAATTACATTTTACCGAAAACATAGATATAATTGATGTAATTGGTAAAGATGAAGCAAATAAAGAATTAGTACCTATCGAGAAACTACAAGATTTCCTGATTTGGAGACAAAAGGAATTTGTAGAGAAGTATGAAGGAGTAAGGCATAATACTAAGAATGATGGGTATTCTAGTCTTGAAGCTACACTTAGTAGTGGTTTACCGCTAATTGCAGTTATCAATTCTACATTGTTTGAATGGGATGCTAAACCATCACATCCGTGGATTGTAACCGTAAAAATAGGTTATAATGGAGAGGATAATAACGGATTTCCTGATAATGAAACATTTCAGTTATTAAATGAAATCGAAGATGATTTTTTAATGAAAGAACTTAAAGATTCCGAAGGATATCTTAATCTAGGGCGTGAAACTGCGGAAAATTTAAGAGAAATTTATTTTGCTTGTAAAGATTTTAGAAAACCTTCAAAAGTACTGGAAGAGATTAAGAATAAATTTGCCTCTCAAGTTGAGATTGAATATGAAATTTACAAAGACAAATACTGGCAATCTTTTAATAGATATATGAATTAGTCTTTTTGAGGTACTATCTGAGGTTCTGAGTTGCAAAGGTTCTAAGGTTATTCCGTTTGAACATAAAACAAACAAAATAGTACTTGAAATATTATCCTGACGTAAGAAGATAAGAATTTATAGTGAGTTGAAAAAGCAATCTCCATAAGTGACTCTAAATAGGTTATAGACTCACTTATGGAGTTTCTTCGGCTCCGCTCAGAATGATAAGATGATGAATTTTGTGTTCAAGTGGAATAACTTTTACAACTCAGTGCCTTAGTACCTTGTTATTTTTCTCTCCCCAGTTGGACATTAAATCTAAAATTTCTTTAAAAGATTTACCAAGTTCCGTTAATTCATATTCTACTTTAGGAGGGACTTGTGCGTGAACAATCCGATTTATTAAACCATCATTTTCTAATTCTTTAAGTTTAGAAATAAGCATACGCTCAGAAATTCCTGTAAGTCTTAATTTTAATTCACTGTATCGGAGTTTATTCTCATTTATAAGATAGCTTAATATGTTTATTTTCCATCTCCCTCCAATTATCGATAGCGTGTAGGCGATACCACAATTTTCGTTTAAGTAATTTTCATTAATACTATTGGTAGAGTTTTCTTTTCTCATAACGTGTACTTACTTTTTTATCAGTACCCTACAATTTTGTATGTACTTTAATAAATGCAAGTTAGTAAATACATTTACAGCGTAAAAATTAAAATTTGTAAAAAATGGAAACTATTAAAACAATCATTTACTGGGCGAGTTATTTGTATTATCTCTATGTATTTGGGTATGCCTCACTTTTCAAAGTTTTTCAAAAAGAATCTATGATGAAAAGCATGGAATCTTTAGGCTTTAACAAGATTTGGACAATTTATATTGGTATCGGAGAACTTATCGGTGTCTTGCTAATCATTATAGGGTTATTTAATCCGCCTATAAAAACAATCGGGATTCTATTGTTGTTTCCTTTTGCAATAGGTGCATTTACAGCTCATATGGCTCATCAGGAATACAATCATTTTTATAATTCTCTTATAATGTGTATTCTCACTGTATTACTGTTATGGACAGACAAGACTTTTAAAATAATTTTATAAAAGTAGCTAATTGTCTAAATATTTTTTCACCATTAAGAGATTAAGAAAAGGGAAGTGTTTATCCTTAATGAAACTTAATTTCTTAATGGTGAATGGTTTTACAAATTCATTCCTCCCGAAACCTCAATACGTTGCGCATTAATCCATCGGGCATCTTCGGTACATAAAAAAGCTACAACACCACCAATGTCATCTGGTAATCCGGCACGACCCAAGGCAGTTACAGATTTTACGTAATCATTATATTGCTGGATGTCTCTAACGGCTCCACCACCAAAATCGGTTTCTATTGCTCCGGGAGCTACAACATTGGCAGTGATTTTTCGGTTACCAAGTTCCTTTGCAAGGTATTTTGTAAATGTTTCTATCGCACCTTTCATCGAAGCATAAGCAGAATAACCAGGTCCTGTAAAGCGCGCTAATCCTGTTGAGATATTAATTATTCGACCACCATCTTGTAAAAAAGGCAATGCTTTTTGGGTCAGGAAATAAACACCTTTATAATTGATATTCATTAACTGGTCAAATTGTTCTTCGGTAGTTTCAGCGAAAGGAGCATTTATTCCGATACCGGCATTATTGATTAAAAAATCAAAGCGTTCTGTATTAAAAGTCTCTTTTAATACAGCTGTAATTTGGTTGTAAAAAGTATCAAAACTCTTTATATCTCCTCCAGTATTAAGTTGTAATGCAATTGCTTTTTGTCCTAGTTTTTCAATTTCGGCTACAACAGCTTTAGCTTCATCTTCGTTACTATTATAAGTTAGCATTACATTAATTCCTTTTTTAGCAATGCTTATTGCCATATTTCTTCCTAATCCTCTGCTACCACCAGTTACCAAGGCTATTTTTGTGTTTGTTGTCATTTTGATTCTTTTATTGTTATTAATTGGCATTCATTTGGTTAAATGCTGTTTTTAAATCGGCTGCACTTGCATTAGCTCTTGTTTCGCTAGATCCAAATGTAAGTTGGTCTTTTCCTTCTTTTAATTGTTCAAAAATAGATTCGATAAAACTTTCTACACTTGGAGCAGCATTATGCAAACCGATACCTCCAAGGTCAGTATTTAATGCAGGCGGAATTATTTCGATTACCTCAATGTTTTTTGGTTTTAGCAAATGACGAAGAGACAAAGTAAATGAACGAAAAAAGGCTTTTGTAGCTGAATAAACAGGTACTTTGGCATAAGGAGAAAAAGAAAGTCCCGAGGTAACATTCATAACCGTTTTAAGCGATTTTAAATTAATAAAAAGAGAGATTAGATGTAGAGGAGCTTCAATATTGGTTGCTATTTCAGTTTTTGCGCGTTCAAAAAAATCTTCGTCAGAAACATTCATCCATTGCTGAATCCCTGCATTATTTACAAGAACATTTAAATCGCTGTGATTTTCGGATATCCATTTATAAAGATCTATTCGTTCTTCTTCAATCGATAAATCACATATTCTAGTAATTACTGTTGGGAATTTATCGGTAAGTTCTTTTA
The DNA here is from genome assembly GCF_002156885.1 of Flavobacterium sp. AJR. NCBI lineage: Bacteria > Pseudomonadati > Bacteroidota > Flavobacteriia > Flavobacteriales > Flavobacteriaceae > Flavobacterium > Flavobacterium sp. AJR. The sequence goes on from NZ_NCWQ01000083.1 coordinate 6,441, forward strand.
AGACCGATTCACGTCTTCCGCAAACAATCACAGTATTATTTTCTTTAATAAATCTTTCGGTAAGTCCCAAGCCAATACCGCTTGCACCACCAGTAATTAGTATTTTATTGTTCAGTAATTCCATTGCTATATTTATTTTTAAATTGATAAGACAAAGGTAGGAACGAAGTAAAACTGGAGAGTTGCAAATATCAATCTGATGTTTGCGAAATTCAAATCAGACTAATTATGTACGAAATGATAATGGTGTAAGTGTAGTTTGTTTTTTGAAAAAATTAGAAAAGTGTGCTAGTTCTTCAAAACCAAGTGAATATGCAATTTCAGATACATTCCAATCCGTTTCTTTTAATAGAATTTTGGCTTCCTGTGTTAGTCGGCTACTTATTAATTCGGTAGTAGTTTTACCTGTATTTTCTTTAAGTACTTTATTAAGATGATTTACATGAATAGATAATCGTGCTGCAAAATCTTTAGCAGTTTTTAATTCCAATCTTTGGTGTGGAGATTCTATAGGGAATTGTCTCTCAAGTAATTCTATAAATAATGAAGAAACTCTGGCTGCGGAATTATGTTTGGAATATAAAGCTGTTATGGGTTGTAATTTTTGCCCAAAATGAATTAATTCAGATACATAATTACGAATTAAATCATACTTGTAGAGGTAGTCAGAATTGATTTCTTTGTGTATCTTTTGGAATATGAATTCAATTTCTGCAGATTCTTCATCCGTTAATAGAAAAATTGGATATCCATCAGATTTAAAAATAGGAAGTTCATCGAGTTCTATTCCGTTTTTATTTCCTGTTATAAATTCGGATGTAAAAACGCAAAAATGCCCTGATTGATAGATGTCTTGTGGAACATAATGATAAGGGATTTTTGGAGTAGCAAATAGAATAGCATTTTTCTCAATATCAATTACTTTGTCGGCGTATTCGGCTCTGTTTTTACCTCTTATTAAGCTTATTTTGTAGTATGCTCTTCGGTCATAAGGCATAAAGGGTTTTTCTCGGAGTTTTTCCCAAAGTTCTTTTGTGTTGAAAACATTAAAGTGACCGATTTCTTTTTTAATATCATTCGGTAATAACGAACTTGGTTCAATATCCGAACCTTCAGTGAGATTTTTATAAAACTCGTCTATAGACGTTGTTTTCATACCAAATGATTTGTGAAATTCAAATATACGAAATTTGGTTATTTGTTTATTGTTGTTGGTTTATAGTTGATTGTTGATAGTTTAAAGTTGTTGGTTGCATTTATACTAAAAAAGTGTTCCTTGTATTAATTCTGGTTGTGTATTACTGTTGAATTGAAAAGTATCGATTACTGAAAATTGTTTTACCACTTCGTTAAATTGTCTTAGTACAATACTATCGCATATGAAGTTGGTATTAATTGTAGTAAATAGTCGGTTTGCAATTTCGATATTTTCAGGAGTTAATCTTCTTGCAATAGATAGATGCGGATTATCACTTTTTTTCATATTCGGAATAACAAGTGATTGGTGAACCCGTTTCATAATTGGTTTTAATTTGTTTCTGGAAACCTCGTTTGGAGTTATTACAAAAGCTCCATTAGGGTAAGAATCAAATTTATCGAGTTGTACCTCAAAAGGTTCAAAAGAATCGCATAAACGGTTTAATTTAGCTTTAACTATTTCAAGTTCTTTATCCGTAGCTTTAAATTCGCAAATGGTGATATGCGCAACTGAATTTTTGCTGTTAAACCATTTTATTTCATCAGCCAATTGTTCTTTCATTGATTTAATCAAAGCGATAGTCGCCTCTGGAGGATATATAGCTACTGAATAATGCTTTTGCATGGTGGTTTCGTTTTGAAGCAAAATTAAGGAATAAATCTTTTTTAAAGGTTCAAAGATGCAGAGATTCAAAAGTTCAAAGGTTCAAAGATTTTCTGTAGAGACGTACCGCAGTGCGTCTTTCATAAACAGATTATGATGAACGGTTTTATTAAATTTAGTTTTACTTTCAAAATATTTTATAGCATCATTAATTGCTACTTCAGTATGTCTGTAATTTTATGTTTTTTAGGATTCAATATATTAGCAAAAAAAATATCAATGCCAAGTTACTTAAAAAGCGAATAGCCTAAAAATGGATATTCGCTTTTTTATTTGTTACAATCGGTTGTTTTTGTTTAAATCAGAATTATAAATTTATCGCAGGACATTCACATTCATATCGCTCTTTTTTGCAGAATAAATTTATTCCTAATGTAACTTGATGATATGCTCCGTTATCAAATTGTATATCGCCTATAACTTTAGAATACGTGTATGCAAACATGAAATTTTTGTACTTAGCGCCCAAAATAGGAGTTACGTATTGTAGGTTTTGTTTAGAAACATCAATACCATCATAGTATTCGGTACCATTAAAATTTCTTCGGTATGACAAGGCTGCCCATATATTACCTTCTCCAATTTTTTTATAAGCTTTTAAGTTAATGTCGATTATTTTTTCTTTGGTTTTATCAACTAGCTGAAAAAGGAATGAAGGTTCTATCCATATTCTTTTTTTGCTCCCAAAAGTATATCCTGCACTCAAAAGATATTTTCGGATATTTTTACTTTCATATTCAGTATATAACTGACGTCTTGTTTCGAGAGCACCTTGAACTGTTGCGTGGGTATAAAAATTTAGATAATTATAAGACGCTCCAAAATCAACATTAAAGTAAGAATCTTTTAAGACGCCTCCGTTAACAATTGGGTCAAACCCAATGAATGAAGTTTCGTCTAACTGACTTTGAATAACTCCAGCATTCATACCAAATGAAAGTTGATTTAAGTCCATTTCATCTCTTGAGAAAAGAATATGATAGGCATAAGTAAGTTTAATTCCTTTTTGAGAATGATATCCATTTTTATCATTAAAGAGTATAATACCTGCACCAGTTCTATCTCCAATTCGGCTGCTAAGGCTTAATGTTTGAAGCGAAGGCGCATCGTCTTGTCCAGACCATTGGCTGCGTGATGTTACTCTTAATTTAGTACAATCAGAAGCTCCTGCCATTGATGGATGTATCAGGTAATAGTTGTCTGATAAATAATCGGAGTATATAGGAATTCCTTCTTGAGAATAAGAAAAGGAAAATATAAATAATAAAAGAACTGAAAATCTAATTTTAGTATATATCAAAGCCGTAAATGGTATTTATTAAACTGTAATAGGGTATTATACTGAAATACACTTGTTTTCACGATATAATAAACACCTGGATTTTTGCAAAGTAAGCTCAGAAAGGATGGATTTATTGCTGTAATAAGATATAAAAATAGCTGAATAAGACATTTTTAGTTTAGGAAAGGTACAGAGGTACTAAGGCTCTGAGGTGCTAAGGTTGCTTAGTTTTTGTTTGAAATAATCGTTGTGATTTATAACTTTTTTTTAAGGCTCTAAGGTACTAAGAGGCAAAGGTTCAAAGGTTTTTTTAGGAAAGGTACAGAGGTACAGGCTCTGAGGTGCTGAGGTTGCTTAGTTTGTGTTTAAAATAATCGTTGTGATTTATGACTTCTTTTTTAAGGCTCTAAGGTACTAAGAGGCAAAGGTTCAAAGGTTGCTTAGTTTGTGACTTTTACGTAAATAAAAAACAATAGAAAGAAATCCGTTTTTATCTGTGTTTTCGCTTTAGCGAATCTGTTTTATCCGTGTTCCCTCTATAGGCAATCAATAAATATACACACGTCTTAGAATTTACAATTTCTTGAAATCGCTAGGATTCATGTTTTTTCTTTTCTTGAAGTAATTTGATAAATGACTTTCGTCTGTAAAGCCAAATTCGTAGGCAATTTGCTTGATGGGCATTTGGTTGTTGGTAATTCTTTTTTCGATTAATATCGTTCTTAGGTTATTGATATAATCACGATAACTAATAGCGAATGTTCTTTTAAAATAGGCGCTAAAATAGGTTTCGGCTATATTAAAATGAGCAGAAATTGCTTTTATCTGAACCAGTTTGGGATAATAAATATTCTGATGGATATAAGATGTGATTTGCTCGCTATCAAAATGATTTCCTTGTGCTTTAGGATTCATGCCACGCATGGTTTCTTTGATTAATCCGAAGATTGAAAGGATCTGATAAAATACAATTGGAGAAGTAGTTACATCTATTCGGCTGTTGTAAGCTGTAATGTTTTCTATTGTGTTTTTTAGGATTGTTTTACAAGGCTCATCTAATTTTAGAACGGTTTCTTTTAGGAGTTTATCCCGCATAAAACACTCTGGAGTATTGAGTAATAAATCATCACAGAAAAGGCTTTTATTTGAATTGAAATAATTATCTGTGAATTTTATATATACAAATCGAGTGCATTTCTTGATATCAAAACAATGTTCATCTTCGGGCGAAATTACAAATAGGTCACCAGTTTTGTACGGAAGTAAGTTTTGATTGAGATGATGAATTCCATTGCCTTTTACAATATAAATAATTTCATAATAGGTATGGCCATGAAAAGGAAGGTGAAATTTTTCTTCTTCAAATTCATCTATAACAAGTGTTTCAAATTGATTTAATTTCGGCATGCTCGATATGTACAAGTTAATGTCGTAAATATACAACTTATTTTAACATTGCCGGATGTAAATTTGCTGCATAGAAAATCTATTCCTTTTCTATAAAAAATCAAATGAAAAAAAGTCTTATTGCGCTCTCATTGGGCGGTTTAACTATTGGAATCACAGAGTTTGTGATGATGGGTTTATTGCCTGATATTGCTCAGAATATGAATGTTTCTATTCCTGTAGCAGGATATTTAATTTCTGCTTATGCATTAGGTGTTGTAATTGGTGCACCACTATTAGTTATTATAGGAAGAAATTATCCACCAAAGAAAATGCTTTTAATTCTGGCAATGATGTTGGCTGTATTTAATGCTCTTTCGATTATTGCGCCTACTTACGAAATATTATTTGCATCGAGATTATTATCGGGCTTACCTCACGGAGCCTTTTTTGGGGTGGGAGCTGTTGTAGCGAGCCGACTTGCTGATAAAGGAAAAGAAGCGCAGGCTGTTTCTATTATGTTTTCGGGATTAACATTGGCAAATTTAATAGGTGTTCCTATCGGAACTTATATAGGGCATCATTTTTTATGGCGTTATACATTTGTACTTATTGCAGTAATCGGATTACTTACATTTCTTTTTATTTATTTATGGATGCCAAATCTGGAATCTAATAAAAGCGAAAGCATGAAAACTCAATTGCAGTTTTTTAAGAAAACTGAGGCTTGGTTAATAATTGCAATTACAGCAATAGGTTTTGGAGGATTGTTTTCCTGGATTAGTTATATCGCGCCTTTGCTAACAAATGTATCTGGTTTCTCGCCAGAGAATGTTCCGTATATCTTAATTTTAGCAGGATTAGGAATGGTGATAGGGAATTTTATAGGAGGAAAATTAGCTGATAAATTTTCGGCATCAACTACTGTTATAATGTTGCTTTTTGTAATGGCTATCGATTTGCTTTTGGTTTATTTCTTTTCATACAATCAGTATGCGTCTTTATTTTTGACCTTCTTAACAGGATGTGTTTCGTTTTCGATTGTAGCACCAATCCAGATGTTAATGATTCAGACAGCAACAGGTGCCGAAATGATTGCTTCGGCAGCGATTCAGGCAAGTTTTAATATAGGAAATGCATTAGGAGCCTTTTTAGGAGGATTGCCTCTAATAGCTGGTTATAGTTATGCTTCTCCTAATTTAATAGGAGTAGGAATGTCATTTTTGGGAATACTCTTTACCTTTATATTTATACAAAGAAAAAAATACGTGATGCAATTACAAAGAGTTTAAAAAATAATATTTTTATAAAAGACAAGTCTAATAGACTTGTCTTTTTGTTTACAGACATAGCTTTTGCTTATTTGGTTACATGAAATAAAAGATTATTTTTACTTTACTGATGTAGGTTTTGATAGCAATACTTAAATTGATTTTAGAATGAATAACGAGAAAAAACTTAATGCTGTTTCTTATGGAGAAGTACTTTGGGATGTTTTTGGAAACGAAAAGAAAATAGGAGGTGCTCCGCTTAATGTTGCTTTACGTATGAAGGCATTGGGTTGTAATGTTGCGATGATAAGTTGTGTAGGTAATGATACAGACGGAATAGCAATAATAAATCAGGTTAAAAGTCTTGGTCTCGAAACCGATGCTATTATCAAATCGGAAGAATTTCCGACCGGTTTAGTTCAGGTTTCTTTAAATGAAAATGGATCGGCTAGTTATGAAATTAATTATCCATCGGCATGGGATAAAATTGTTTTAAATGAAACGGCAAAAAAGTTGGTTACTCAAGCCGATGTACTTATTTACGGGAGTTTGGTTTGTAGGGATTCTGTTTCTCGTTTAGCATTAGAAGAATTGCTTCAAAATGATCTTTACAAGGTTTTTGATGTAAACTTAAGGAAGCCGCATTACTCGTATGATATAATCGAGAAGTTAATGCAATCGGCTAGTTTTATAAAGTTTAATGACGAAGAGTTGCTGGAAATTGCCTCGGCTATGGGGTCTCCTTATGTTGGTTTAGAGGAAAACATAGCATTTATTGCTAAAAAAACAAATGCTAAAGCCATGTGTGTAACCAAGGGTAAAGATGGAGCATCATTATTATGGGAAGGTAAATTGTATCATAATAGCGGTTACTCGATAAAAGTTGTAGATACTGTAGGAGCAGGAGATTCCTTTCTTGCAACATTAATTAGTTCATTACTTACGGGTAAATCTCCGCAGGAATCATTAAATCTTGCTTGCGCAGTTGGAGCTTTAGTAGCGGGTTCGGCAGGAGCAAATCCTGAGATTTCCTATTCTAAAATAGAAGAGTTAATGCTAAAATAATCTTAGATCTTTCATTTTTTTTAATGAATAAGAAACAAAAAAAAAACACTCCTTTTGAGAGTGTTTTTCTGCTTTTGGATATTAAAATAATCTAAGATGTGGTATTTCTTTAATTAATTTTTAAAAGATGTTGCATTTATTTTAGAATCAAAAAATAGATTCACTTTTTGATTTGTATTATTAATATTTTACAAAGATATTGGTGTAGTATTTTCTGCCATTAATAGGGTTTTCGGTAACCGAAATACCAAAATTGCTATAATCTCCTGTAATGTTTTTTTTGTGTTCAGGACTAGCTAACCAAGCATCGAGAGCAGCTTTTGGGGTGTTGTAATTATAGGCAATATTCTCGCTTACTTTTATAACACCAAGAGTTTTAATGATGTCTTCTGAACGAGCTACAAAATCATCATGGCTTACAATATTATTAGTAATCATGTAATTATTATGTTCTTCGGATTTAACAGAAACGTAGTTTATTTTTTCTAATGTGTTTAAACCGATACTAGTTCTATATTCGTTTATTAAATCCATTACTTCTAATTCTGCTGGAGTATAATTATAGTCTACTACAATTTCAGGAATAGGTTTTGTTGTTTCATTGCTATTACTACTATCATTAGAGCATGAATGTAGCGTAAATACTATTGTGATTAATGATATAATTAGACTTATGTTTTTTGCCATAATAAAAAATAATTTACTGATTCAGTTAGATTTATTTGATACGGCAAAGGTCTGGTCAATTTATTTTAATGTATATCTGTATAGGGTTTAAAATCAATAGAATAAGGTTTTTTTTAAGTTTTGTAATGTAAAGATTCTGAGAGATAAAGGCTTAGTTTATGCTTGAAGTAATCGTAATTTTATTTTTTCTGTGAAAAAGAAATCTTCGCAGGAATTAATAAGTATTGCTTGTGCAGCAGGAACTTTGAGAGCAGAGTTGACAGGAATAAGATTTGAAATTTCTATTCTAGAGTAGAAGAGTTAATGTAGAGAGTGTAAGCTAATAGATTAATATTTTACAAAGATGTTTGTGTAATATTTTCTTCCATTAATAGGATGTTGTCTTACCGAAATACCAAAGTTAGTATAATCGGCCATAATGTTTTTTTTATGTTCGGGGCTATTTAACCAAGCATCTAAGGCTTCTTGCGGAGTATTATAATTATAAGCAATGTTCTCACTGACTTTAATAACACCTAAAGTTCTGACAATGTCTTTTAATCGAACTGCGAAGTTATCATGACTTACAGCATTATTGGTCATCATGTAATTAGTATGTTCTTCGGCTTTAAGCGAAAGATAGTTTATTGTTCCTAGCATATTTAGGCCTTTGCTAACTCTGTACTTGTTTATTAAGTCCATTGTTTCTAGCTCTATAGGGGTGTAATTGTATTCTACAACAACTATGGGGATAGGTTCTGGTTCGTTGCTAATGCTTGTATCGTTAGCACAGGAATGGATAGTAAATAATATTACGATTACGGATGCTATTTGATTGATTTTTTTTGCCATAATAAAATATATTTTATTAACTCGTAGGCTGTAATTACTCCGTCTGTTTGCTTCGCTACCGTCATGAAAGTTTTATCTAACAGGTAAAGGGGAAATGATTTTTAACTTTCAAAAAAAAGACGCTTTCTTTATTTAAAACAGATATAGCTTATTAGCCGAAAGAAATAGTTTTGTTTGCTTATACCAAGCTCTGTTGCTCAGTTTTTAAATTAATTTACACCCAGCGGGTATTTTTATTAATTGTAATGTAGTTGTTTATTACAGTAAAGTTCGGTTAAAATATTTTAAGTTATATATGTATATTACTTAAAATCAATGCAATATGTATTTATTTTTTCTTTATATTATGTTTTTTTCTTTAGAGGTTCAAAGGTTTTAAGTGGCAGAGGTTCAAAGGAGCAAAGGAGCAAAGGAGCAAAGGAGCAAAGGGACAAAGGTGCTGAGGTTCTAAGGTTTTTGTAGAGGCGCACCGCAGTGCGTCTCCCGTAATATATTCCACAAGCCTAATCCTAAAAACCAAAACAAAAAAATCTGCAAAATCTGCGTGAACCAAAATTAACGTAACACTGAAATGCATTATGGGAGGTACATAGCAGTGTGTCTTAAATGTTGAGGGTTTAGTTCAAAGGTTCAAAGGTTCAGAGGTTCAGAGGTGCTGAGGTTCAAAGGTTCAAAGGTGCTGAGGTTCTAAGGTTTCTGTAGAGGCGCACCGCGGTTCAGAGGTTCAGAGGTGCTGAGGTTCAAAGGTACTGAGGTTCAAAGGTACTGAGGTACTAAGGTTTTTGTAGGGACGCATAGCAGTGCGTCTTAAAGTTTGAAGGTATTTGCTCTTTTTTATTCAAAGGTTCAAAGGTACTAAGGTTCAATGGTTTTTTTGTAGAGGCGCACCGCAGTGCGTCTCCCGTAATATTTTCCACAAGCTGAATCTTAAAAACAAAAAAATCTGCAAAATCTGCGTGAACCAAAATTAACGTAACGCTGAAATGTATTATGGGAGAAGCACAACGTTACGTTTTAAATATCAAAAATTATTATTTGTTAAAACTCTTAATAAGGAAAGTATTCTGTAAAAAAAGTCAAAATTTTTATGAATTATTGATGGTTTTTAACAGCATGAAAAATGTTTTATTAAAGAAGTTTTATTGTGATTAAAAATTAATTCGGTATTACATTAAAAATAAAAATTTGTTAACTTTTTTATGTTAGTAAATTTTTAATGTGTTGATTTTTAGTTTTTTAAATTAATTTATTTGTAAACTTTTTTATTTTGATTTTTTTAGTAGTTTAATTATTTTTAAATTTACATCAGAATTTAATATTAAAAATTATCAATATCATGGACAAATTATTAGCTACAAAAAACAATGCGATTATGTACACTCAAGAAGAGGTTCTACAAGCATCTTTAGAATATTTTAAAGGGGATAGTCTTGCTGCAACTGTTTGGGTAAGTAAGTATGCACTTAAAGATTCTGAAGGGAATATTTTTGAGTTATCTCCTAATGATATGCATCAACGTATTGCAAGTGAAATTGCTCGTATTGAAAAAAAGTATGTTAATCCGCTATCTGAAGTTGAAGTTTTTGATTTGATAAAAGATTTTAAATATCTAGTTCCTCAAGGTAGCCCGATGACAGGAATTGGAAACCCATTTCAGGTTGCGTCATTATCAAATTGTTTTGTAATTGGTAATGATAATTCAGACTCGTATGGCGGAATCATGAAAACGGATCAGGAGCAAGTTCAGCTTATGAAACGTAGAGGAGGAGTTGGTCACGATTTATCTCATGTTCGTCCAAAAGGTTCGCCAGTTAGAAATTCAGCATTGACATCTACAGGATTAGTGCCTTTTATGGAGCGTTATTCTAATTCGACTCGCGAAGTTGCACAAGATGGTCGTCGTGGTGCATTGATGCTTTCGGTATCTATTAATCATCCTGATGCAGCCGATTTTATTGATGCCAAAATGGAACAGGGAAAAGTTACTGGGGCAAATGTTTCTGTGCGTATTGATGATGAGTTTATGAAAGCTGTTAAGGCTGATGGAATATATGTTCAGAAATATCCAATATTTAGCGATAATCCTTTGTATTCTAAAGAAATTAAAGCCAAAGAACTTTGGAATAAAATTATTCATAATGCATGGAAATCTGCAGAACCAGGAATTTTGTTTTGGGACACTATCATTAAGGAATCTTTGCCTGATTGTTATGCCGATTTAGGATACAAAACACTTTCTACAAACCCATGCGGAGAAATTCCGCTTTGCGCTTATGATTCTTGCCGTTTGTTGGCTATCAATTTATTGTCTTATGTAAATAATCCTTTTACTAAAGAGGCTTCTTTTGATTTTGAACTTTTCAAAAAACATGTAGCTGCAGCTCAAAGAATAATGGATGATATTATTGATCTTGAATTAGAAAAAATTGATGCTATATTAGGAAAAATAGATGCAGATCCAGAAAGTGATGAGGTAAAATTAGTAGAGAGAAATTTATGGCTTAATATCCGAAATAAAGCCAAAGAAGGTCGTCGTACCGGAATTGGAATTACTGCTGAAGGTGATATGCTTGCTGCGCTTGGATTACGTTACGGAAGTGATGAAGGAGTTGTATTCTCTGAAAAGATACATAAAACACTTGCTATCGAGGCTTATCGTGGATCTGTAAACCTAGCCAAAGAACGTGGTATGTTTACTATTTATGATTCTGAAAGAGAAAAAAACAATCCGTTCTTACTTCGATTAAAAGAAGCCGATGAAGAGTTATATTATGAAATGAAAGAACATGGTCGTCGTAATATTGCTTTACTTACTATAGCACCTACAGGAACAACAAGTTTAATGACACAAACATCATCGGGAATTGAGCCTGTTTTCTTGCCAGTTTACAAACGCAGAAGAAAGGTAAATCCAAATGATAAAGATGCTCGTGTAGATTTTGTTGATGAGGTAGGAGATAGCTGGGAAGAATATGTTGTGTTTCATCATAGGTTTAAGGAATGGATGCTTATTAATGGATATGATATTACTAAAAATTACAGTCAGGAAGAAATTGATGAATTAGTAAAAAAATCACCTTATTATAAAGCGACAAGTAATGATATCGACTGGTTAAGTAAGGTTCGTATGCAAGGAAAGATTCAGAAATGGGTAGACCATTCTATATCTGTTACCATAAATGTGCCTAACGAAACGCCTGAAGAAATGGTAGATAAATTGTATATGGAAGCTTGGGAGGCAGGATGCAAAGGAGTTACTGTATATCGTGATGGTTCACGTTCGGGAGTGCTTATTGCTAATACTGAAAAGAAAGAAGAAGCTGCTCCGACTGTAGCAAGTATTTTTTCGACAAAACGCCCTCAGGTATTAGAAGCCGATGTGGTTCGTTTTCAGAATAGTAAAGATAAGTGGATTGCTTTTATCGGATTAATTGATGGCAGACCTTATGAAATTTTTACAGGTCTTGTAGATGATGAAGATGGAATTTTAATTCCGCGTTGGGTTTCGGAAGGGCTTATTATCAAAAATAAAAAAGAGGACGGAACTACTCGTTATGATTTTCAATATAAAAACACCAGAGGTTATAAAACAACCATCGAAGGGCTTTCGCATAAATTTAATCCTGAATACTGGAATTATGCTAAACTAATATCGAGTACTTTACGACATGGCATGCCTATAGATAAAGCTGTTGAGTTAGTTAGCAGTCTTCAGCTTGACGGTGAATCTATAAATACATGGAAAAATGGTGTTGCGCGTGCCCTTAAACGTTATATCGTAGATGGTACAGAAGCTCATGGTCAAAAATGTAGTAATTGTAACTCTGAGAATCTTATATATCAAGAAGGTTGTCTTACTTGTAACGATTGTGGATCATCTAAATGTGGATAGGTTTTTGTTGAGGTTCAAAGGTTTTTTAGTGGGACAAAGGCTCAAAGTTTTTTTTTAAGGTTTTGAGATGCTGAGGTTCTGAGGGACAAAGGTTCAAAGTTTTGCGCAATATTGTCATTCTGAGAAGAGTCGAAGAATCTTCTTGAGAAACTCCATAATCTTTGATGAAGGGCGTGTTAAAAAATAACCGCAAAGGGCACAATGGTTTACGCAAAGAATGCAAAGTTTTAAATCTTTTAATCTGTGACAAAAACAACAAAAAGATAGTTTAAAACTATGAATTATATAAAATACGCCTGCAAGGATTTTCTTTGCAGGCGTTTTGCTTTTTGTTTAAAATAGAATACAGATAATGAGGATTCAGTTTTGTTGCTATAAGGCTATCATCTCAGAGTTTAAATTACAGTTTTTCATAAGTCGATTCTGTTCCATCGGCAGCTATAATTCCATTAAAAATTACTAGTTTATTTCCTTCCAATAATACATATATTTTTTCTTTATTGTTATTAAATGTAAAACTGTAATTGGCTTTACTATTGTTTATTACTGTGTCTTCTGGGGTAATAGCAAAGATGCCGTCTTCTTCTTTTTTACCTTCATAATAGCGCTCATATTTTTGTCCTTCAAATTTAAGTAAAGTACCGTTTCCTGGTTTAAAGTTAGGATCTACTCGAGCAACTTGAATACCCTCGATATGGCGGAGTTCCCAGCTTCCGTTTAACTCATCTGATACTGATTTTTTCTGACAGCTTATAACGGTAAGAAATAACATTATTACTGAGGCTTGCTTTAAAATATTTTTCATAAGGGTTATATGTAAGTGTTTAATTTATAGTGTGTTGTTTGTTGTTGATAAGAAACGAATTTAAACAAAAAATATGTGAATTGAAAGAAATGTTTGATTCTATGTGGTTAAATCTATTTTTTATAAAGGACGGTTTTGCCCATATTTTACTGTGACTTAATAAAGTTGATTTATTCTGATGTATTCTGAATCATACAGGTAGCATAACCAAACCTGAACAGTCTATTGTTTAAAAAAGATAATGATATAAAAAATCTTTATTTATCCGAATCTTTGCTTTAGTAAATCCGTATCATCAGTGCTCTTGTTTAGTGAATCTTAGTGAAAAGCTAAAGAAAGTTACGGTTTAATTACTTTGGATAGTATTTGTGGGATTTGTATTAAATCATAATCATCAGAAAAGACAATATATTGATTATGCCATGAAGGCGAAAATTTCTCTTTATAATCCCTTAGGCCTTTGTAATGAGAAAATGATTTTACTTTTTCATACACATATTTCATCGACTTTTCCTGAATCGTATTTGGGTTTTCGATACCGCTCATTGGCGCAAGACCGATATTTACAGCAGTAAGATTTTGAGATTTTAAGTAGTCAAAAAGTGCAATCATAATAAAATCAATAATTCCGTTTGGAGCATCGGTAGTTTTCCTGATTAGATCATACGTTCCTTCGCCTTTAGTATAATCTGGAATTATATTAAGGAAAGCAATAATTTTTTCTTCGCTATTTTCGACTGTAATTATAGTTTGTTTTTTTAATTCGTCCCATAAAAAAATACCTTGAGAAAAAAGGATTTCATTCCGTCCCGTTTCCTCCAGCCATTCGTCACTAACCGATTGTATTTTTTGTAATAAACCATCTTTTATAGGAGGTAAATTTATGGTTGCTTTTAATCCTAAATCGCTAATCTTTTTTAATCCATTGCGCAACGATTTTCTACTTCCGCCTTCGAGGCTAAAAGTCGTTAAGTCTACAACACCCTCTTGTCCTATAAAAAAGTATTTTTTGCCAAGAGATTTATACATCTCCAGATTTTCTTCGGGAATACGATAATAGTTACTTTTTAAACCTGCTTCATAGCAAAAATTATCAAACTCGATGATGCATTGTTTTCTTTCATCATTGTTTTTTGCAACAGGATTTTCGAGTACTACTGCAAAATTACCCGAAACGCGATAGGCAAGAAAAGCCTCATTGTTTTGTGAAATATAAAGCAGTTTATCAAAGTAAGTTTTGAAATAATCCAAAGGTGAATTTCCGTATTTTTTTAAAATGTCATTCGCAATTTCTTTTTCAGCAGCAGTTACAGGATTTTTAAAAATATATGGTTTTATCAACGTATAAATTAAAAAGGTAAAAGAAACAAATCCGCTAATTTTAATTGATGCTAGAAAGTGTTTCGAAAAATTATCCAGAGGATTTAAATCATAACTGCCAAGCAGAAAATAATTTTGCAAAGTATATCGAATTGACTGACCAATACTAAAATCAATATTAAAATGTTTTTTATCTAAAAAATAAAAGCCAATTACCCCGTAAATTAATACAGCTATTACGCTTAAAATTGCGGTTTGTAAACCCAAAAGACGAAGCCTGGGATTGGTTTTAATATAGTATTCTTTGCGAGTTGCAATTAAACTTATACATACTATTAAGGCAATAATAGATTCTTCAAAATCTATTGCTTTGGTAAGATTTCCTATAATCGAAATTACAGATAATCCTAAGCCAAACCACCAAGCCATTTTTAAACCCTTTAGCATAAATGATGAGGTGACTAATAGGAACAATCCCGAGGTAAAAACCAGATAATTAGATAAATGAATTGCTTCTAGAGGTAAGAAGTTTTTTAAACGCATTAATCGGCCACTAATTGCAGGTGTTAAAACCGAAATTATATTAATTATTCCGAGACAAAATAATAACAATGCCGGAACGATTCGCATTAAGAGTCTATTTATTTTGGATAAAAAAGTAAGTATTCCTGCAAATAACGGAATCCAAAATTCGAACACCCGATATAGTAACGTAATCGAAATTGCTTCGGGATTGGTAAATCCATAACGTATTAATATAAAACTCATTGAGACTTCTACAGGGCCAAGACCACGAAGAAAAGGAGATATGATAAGAAAAATAACAGAGATTGTATATCCCATTGATGCTGCAATTAATGAAGGTTCAAATTGTAAAGCCATCATTGCAATATATAAATGAGTAATTCCCACTAAGTCGATAAAAATAGAAATTAGAATTGTATAAAAAAATTTGCTTCGATTTATAGTATGGTTTTGTAAATCGGTTAAGAAAATTTCAGTTTTAGGAAACCATTTAAGGAGCAATTTGTTGGCAGTTCCTTTGTTTAATATCGAATTAAATAATAAGAACAATCCAAGAATTAAGAGAATAATTACCAGCATTCCAATCCATTCACCCGATGCTATTGACCCTTTTAATAAAGCGTAAATAAATAATGGGATTCCGATAATTATAACAGATAAGATACCTATAAAACCATATATGGCAGACGCTAAATGAATTTGTACTTTTTCAATCCCCTTTTTAGTTAGAGATTCTGTAAAAAAGTATAGCGAAGTAACTCCGCCAGCAGGAATAAATACACTAACAAAATTTCGTTTTAAGAATAAAGCAAGAGCTTGTTTTAATTTAATTCTAACCCCAATTGCCGAAAATGCATTTATATACATTACTCCCTGAAGTAAGATGTAAAGCATAGTTGTACAAATCCCAACAATAATCCATTGCGGTTTTGCAGTTGTAAAACTATTCCTTACCTGAAGCAATTCTGTTTGTTCCTGTTTGAGAAACCAAATCGCAACGCCAAGAAAGAAAAGAGTTATAATAAATTGCGTAATCACTTTCCCGTTTCGGGATAATAACGGCACACTTCTTTCTTTGAAAAAATTTATGCAATAATCAATTTTAGATGGTGTTTTCAATATTGTTTTAATTAATTATCTTAGTATAAATGTATTACAATATTTTTTGAATATGATAGAATTCTTAATTATGATAAATATACGTGTTAAATAATTAAAAGTTAATCTGTTTTTCATTTAGCAGTAGTAATTTTAAATTCAAATTAACCCCCATTATTAATTTTTAAATATTAGTGATTATGAAAAAACTATTTCTAGCGTTAACCATTTTATATGGAGCAAGTATGATTGGTCAAACAGAAGTTAAATCAGATAAAGAAGTTGTTCCTCCTGTGGCAGTAACAATTGCTTTTCAAAAAGAGTTTACAGGCAAAGTTCCTACCTGGACAAAGGATTATGAAGGCGAAGATTCAGATCACATTCGTTATCTGGCTAAATTTAATACAGGTACATCTGTAGGATTAGCAGTTTATGATAATAATGGGATGTTAAAAGCATATGAACTGGCAATTGCCAGAACAGAACTTCCTAAAGCAGCTTTAAGCTACATACAAAAAAACTACCCAGACCAAACCATTAGAGAAGCAGCAAGACTTATCGATGGCAATAATATTATAACTTATGAAGTAGGAGTTGTAAAAGATAGAAAATTCCTTGATTTAGTATTTGATAAAAAAGGAGGATTTCTTGAGGTAACAGAAAAAGATTAATTGTAGCAGCATTTTTTTTTGATTATTAGTGAATAGCGTTTTGTTTTTTATAAGATTTTTATTTGTAAAATGTATTTCATAAGACGCTTTGGCGATGTTTTTAGCCGTTTATCCGATTTAATTAGCTTAAAAAATACTACAAAAACACAATTATCTGATTGTAAATGTGTTGTAATTGTTTTTTTTTAATTGTTTTCAACTCAAAAATTAAAAAATTAAAAGCCCCGAATACCCAGTGTATTCGGGGCTTTAGCTTTTTTTTTGAGAATTTTTTATAGATATAGAGTCAATTATAATATTAAGAAAACATTAAGGTGAAAAAAAATTCAAGCATTA
>NZ_NCWQ01000084.1:0-16758 GCF_002156885.1 Flavobacterium sp. AJR
ATAGCTTCGATTAATGGTGGACTTACCACAACTACTGAAGTTACTTCATCACAATTTGTCGGATTGGTTACTTCGCATATTTTGTACGTTACATCATAGTTTCCTGCTGGGGTATTTGGAGATATGGTTACAGTTCCGTCAGGATTTAGTGTGAGTCCTGTTGGTACTGTTACTGGCGTTAGTTTTACTTCGCCTGGATTCGTTCCGATAACTACATCTACTCCGTTTAATTTATCGTTTGATGTTAATGGTGGCGTTTTTCCTCCTGTGTTTCCATTTATTGGAGAAGTGGTTTCTGTAATAGCACAAATAACATAATCAATAGTAATATTACTAGATGGAAGAGAAATACATCCTGCATCACTTGTTACGGTGAAACTATAACTATTTCCTTGTACTAAACCTGTTACAGTTGTAGTTGTTGTATTTCCAGAAATATTTCCAGGATTTATAGTCCAATTACCTGATGGTAAGCCATTCAAAACTATACTACCTGTTGAAATTGAACAAGTTGGTTTTGTTAAAGTTCCTAATCTTGGCTGTGCTGGAGTGGTGTTTACATTTACTACTACGGCAGTTCTTGCACTTTCACATCCGTCAATGGTTTGGCTTGCATAATACGTTCCTGATGTTAAAACATCTGTTACTGAATATAATGTTCCGTTTGTGCTTGCCGAATACCATTGGATGGCTGTTCCTGTAGCTTGTAAATCGCCTACTTTTTTAGCTTCCGCTGAACAGAAAGTTTGCGTTGTAGCGGTTGGCTCTGCTGGTGTTGGAGTTATTTTTACCACTACAGCAGTTCTGGCACTTTCGCATCCATCAATTGTCTGACTTGCATAATACGTTCCTGATGCTAAAACATCTGTTACTGAATATAAAGTTCCGTTTGTTGCTGCGGAATACCAATGAATCGCTGCTCCTGTAGCTTGTAAATCGCCTACTTTTTTAGCTTCGGCTGAACAGAATGTCTGCGTTGTTGCGGTTGGTTCTGCTGGGGTAGGAGTTATTTTTACTACTACAGCAGTTCTTGCACTTTCACATCCGTCAATTGTTTGGCTTGCATAATACGTTCCTGATGCTAAAACATCTGTTACTGAATATAATGTTCCGTTTGTTGCTGCAGAATACCATTGAATAGCTGTTCCTGTAGCTTGTAAATCGGCTACTTTTTTAGCTTCGGCTGAACAAAATGTTTGCGTTGTTGCAGTTGGTTCTGCAGGTGTAGGAGTTATTTTTACCACTACGGCAGTTCTGGCACTTTCACATCCATCAATTGTCTGACTTGCATAATACGTTCCTGATGCTAAAATATCTGTTACTGAATATAATGTTCCGTTTGTTGCTGCGGAATACCATTGAATAGCTGTTCCTGTAGCTTGTAAATCGCCTACTTTTTTAGCTTCTGCTGAACAAAATGTTTGCGTTGTTGCTGTTGGTTCTGCTGGAGCATTTTTTGGAGCAGCAATTCCACTACCCGAATTGGTACATCCATTTACAGTAGTAGTAACTGTATAAGTTCCTGCCGTATTTACTATAATACTAGATGTTGTTTCGCCATTACTCCACAATAAAGTACCAGCAGCTGTAGTCGATAATTTTGATGTACCATCACAATTATCTTCAACTTTTACAACTGGTGCTACTGGGGCAGAATTAATCGTTACAGCCACCGCTGTTCTCGTACTTTCATTTCCGTTTATAGTCTGACTTGCATAATAGGTTCTCGTTCCTAATACATGAGTTGCATCATATAGAATCCCACCTGTTAAACTATCGTACCATTTTATTTCATTACCTGTAGCAGGCAAATCAGTTATTATTTTTAAGTCAGCAGAACAAAATGTTTGTGCACTAGCTGTTGGTGGTTTCGTTTTTACAGTAACAGTAATTGTAGCTTCATTAGATGTAAAACCATCATTATCATTTACAACATAATTCAAACTAGCTACTCCACTAAAAGTTGTCAAAGGTGTAAATGTTACAATTCCTGAAGCATCAACTGTATATGTTCCTTCATCTGCTACTGTAAACGTGGCCTGAATACCTGGCGTAAGAGGATCCAGATCTACTGTTGCAACATTTATAGTTCCATCAGGATCAGTATCATTTGTTGTTACGGCAATAGTAACTGCTGTGCCACCAATAGTATTTCCTGAATCATTATTAGCTACTGGTGGTTTTACTGGCTCACTAGAGCTTTCGTTATTTAAAGGATCTGGATCTTCTTCATTTCCTGTAATTTTAGCAATATTATTATAATCTCCCTTGGCTTTAAGAATTCCCTTTACGGTAAGAGTAGCATTTCCTCTATTGGCAAGTACGCCAATATTCCAAATTCCAGTAACTGGATCATAAGTTCCTGCCGATGGAGTTGCGCTTACAAAAGTATATCCCGAAGGCAATAAATCGTTTACCTTAACTCCTGTTGCACCATATGGTCCCGCATTACTAGCTGTAATAAGAAAAGTAGCTTCATCGCCTACTTTTTTAGGAGTACCTACTACTTCTTTTTTTACCGATAAATCGGCACCATAACTAGCCGTAATTACATCCACAAATACACCTGAATCATATTGAGAATCTCCAACATCTGCAATTGCTATTTTAAAATTATAGGTTGCTCCTGGAGTTAGTTGTGTAAGATCATAAGATATTCTTTTTGTCAATCCATTGTATTCTACAAATACGGGCCTAGGTCCAATTCCATTATTAAGAGCGCCAGTATTACTATGTCCATTATTTATGTAATAATCAGTCTGAAATCTATCGGTTATAGGTGTGCCTGTATTATCCTTAGAAGCTCCAAGTACTCCTCCATTTACCGAATTAACAGAAATTTCTCTGTTGCTCGATGGCAGTTTTGCGATATTTTGTGTCCCTGTAACTCCAGGTCCTGAAATAAAAAATCCAAAAACATCATTATATCTACTTCCAACATAATCAGGATACTCTTCTGATCCGAACTGAAAAAAGATACGAATAGCAGTCATTTTAGGATCTAGAGTTACCTTGAAGGTATATACAACTGCATCATTATTTGCTGAGGCATCAAGAGTTGCTAAATCCGGATCAATCGTTGAAGATCCCATTGCATTATTACTCACCCCTAAAGCTGTATTTCTAGTACTTAAATCCGCAGTAGCAAGTCCTGTAGAAAATAAAATACCTTTATCAATTCCTAAACCAGCAGGTGTACCTCCCGAGAAAATAGCAATTTGCTTAGCTCTATCTCCTTTTACTAATGTGGGAACGCTCAAAATAACACCACTACCATTTAATCTGTTTAATATTGTTGTATCATTAGGGCCTGCACTATGTGTGGTCTGGACTTGTGAGTAGCCTGTGTTTCCAAATATAAACAGAAACAAGAAACAGACTAGAAATCGATTCAGAGCCCCCTCTTTATTTGGCATTAATAATTTAAAATAAGTAAAGTTCCTCATATAATAATTGTTATTAAAATTCTAAAAAATAGTATTCAGAGATATTTATTAATCTCTAAATATTGTAACTATTGAAATCAAACTATTTGGTATTCTATTCTGGTGGTTGCTTTAATCGAAATTTGCAGTTTTTAATCAATGCTTTTAATTGATAAACAACTACTTCCATATTAGAGTAATCCAGATGCGAATTTCTTTCTAATCATTAAGAAGCCATGTAGAGAATACAGAATTGTACTGTAGAATTAATTCTACAGATAAAGGCTCCTGCTTTTTCGTAATATTGAACGGTAAATTTTCAAGGTATTTAAATGCCTTTCTCTAAGAAATATCCCAATAATCATTAAAGATTTTAATAATTTAATAGCATTATTTCTGACATTGTTTTTTGTCAATTTTCTTTATTCTCAGATAGATAATAAAGACTATACTCTTATTTGGTATTCTGCAGACAATAATATACTTCCTCAAAACAGTGTAAAATCCATAATAAAAGATAATAATGGTTTTATATGGATGGCTACCGAAAATGGATTAGTAAGATATGATGGAAATCAATTTAAGACATTTAATACCGAAAATGTAGCAGGAATGACTACTAACAGGATGAGTCTTTTTCGAGGAAATGCACTTAAAGACAATATCTATTTACTCAATGATCTTGCCGACTATATCCGGATAAAAAACAATACTGCTTCTATAATTCCTAAAAATAAAATTCCTAAGCAATTTAAAATCAGTAATGCTCTTTATAAAAAAAGACGGTTTTATAACAACAAAATTCATAGAACTGATAACAAATATTTTACACTCTCAAAAAAGTATATTGGTCTGTATCAAGATGAAAACAAACTATTGTGGCAGGTTAAATATGCTTATGATGAGTATCAAAACTTTTTCATACTAAACAATATTATTTACAACTATGATGGAGAAAAATTCATAAAATTCGAGAATGGAAAAATTAATCCTATAAAGATAGATGGGCTAAAAACAAATAATTTTTCTATTATCATAAACAATGTTTCTCAACAAACATTTTTTATCGTTGAAGGCAATTTTTACATCCTTGAAAAAAAACATAAAAGACTTGGACTTCGTTTGCTTTTAAAGAACTATGATATTTCAAAAAGAAATATAGTATCAGCATATTATGACCTAGATGATCGAATTTTATATATCGGAAGTAGCACTGATGGGTTACTTGTGGTTAAGGAAAAACTTTTTTTGGCCATTCCTGGAAAAAATAAGGATGGAGTATATTACGCGCAAGTTCCATATCAGGATAATAAATTCTTGGCCACATCGGGAGAAATTTTCACAACAGATGGGCAATCATTAAGTAATCCTTTATTTAAAGTTCTAAATGATAATTATAGCCTGATGTTTGATAAAATGGGAAATATCTGGACTAAGGCTAATAATATTGTATACTGTTTTCATAAAAAAAGCAATTTTATTACCTATAACAAATGGAGTTTTGAGGATAGGGTTACACAAATTTTCCAGATGAATAGCGGGGAAATAATAGTAGGAATGAGCGTTGGAGGTTCTCCAAATGGAAAATTATACACATTAGGAGGTACAAAAGATAAACCTCATTTTAATTTTTATATGAATGTTCCTTTTAATGTAACCTATATGCTTCAGATAAAAGATAATATTATCTGGACAGGATCACATTTGGGATTTCATCAAATTCATTTTAAAGAGAAAAAAATTGAAAATGTAAAGGAGACAGAAAACAATTATGTGAGAAGTGTATATATTGGTAAACCCGATGAAATATGGATAACAACTTATGGAAATGGTTTTTATCTATACAATCAATTTACTAAAAAAACCACCTCTTTTCCTGTAGATAAAAACAAGTATCTACTCACTTCTCATTGTATTATAGAAGATAAAAACGGATATTTTTGGATTACTACCAATAAAGGATTGTTTCAGGTTTCTAAAAAAAATCTACTGGATTATTCCAACAAAAAAATAAAAAATATTTATTATCAATATTATGATAAGTCCGATGGTTTTGCAACCAATGAATTTAATGGCGGATGCCAGCCATGCGGATTATTATTAAAGAATAATTACGTAACATTCCCATCAATGAAAGGAAATGTGGTATTTGATTCTAAAAAAGTAAAAAGACTTTTACCTAAAGGAGATATTTATTTTGAGCAAGCAGAAGTCAACAACTCAAATGTTACTATTAAAAATGACACTCTTAACTTAAATCATGATTTTGAACGACTTAGGCTTTTTATAAATAGTCCTTATTATGGAAATTCAAATAACTTAAATATAGAAACCAAAGTCGAAGGTCCGATATCTCAAAAATGGGAATCGATAATCGATAATAATATTTACTTTACGACTTTACCGCACGGAACTTATCATCTGACAGCCAGAAAAATGACCGGACATGATTCTGAATACCGATACAAAACACTAACTATAATAATCGCTCCGGCATTTTATCAAACCATTTGGTTTAACGTATTGATTTTTATTTTAGCCTTTACTACTCTATATTATGTTGTAAAATTAAGACTGAAATATGTTCGATTGAAAAACATTCATTTAGAAAAAAAAATAGCCGAACAAACTTTTCAACTCCGTAATACAATTACAACATTAAAGGATACAACCGAAAATTTACGTGAACAAATCACAAATCACAAAAAACTTATAGGAACAATTACACACGATATAAAAAGTCCATTGCGTTTTTTGGCAATGACTGCAAAACACATTTATCAAAACCCAAATGATTCAGAAGCTGTTCAGGATGGTATAAAATCATTACATACTTCATCTTTCCAACTCTATAATTTTGTAAATAATATATTAGAATATACCAAAGTATCTAAACACGAAAATTTATCCAGTACGTATTGTTTATATGATCTGATCGAAGAAAAAATAAAAATTTTCCTGACCATTGCCTCTTCCAAAAAAATCGTAATTGAAAACCTCATTGATGCGAACCAAACCATCAGCAATAATCGATTATTATTTTCAATCGTTGTACATAATCTTCTGGACAATGCAATAAAAAATACTCCATCAGGAAAAATTACTTTAGTCTCAGGAATAATGGATAACAAGCTTTTCTTTGCTATTAAAGATACTGGAAGCGGAATGTCTGGCGATATTGTAAACCTTTACAATAAACAGGATATAAAATTAACGCAAACCCAAGAAAAACCTGGAATGGGGCTACAAATTGTGACCGAACTTTTGGAGATTATGAAAGCTAAAATGAAGATTGAGAGTACTATAAATATCGGTACAAAAATTACAATTCTGTTTTTGAATACCAAATAAATCTAGTTTATGAGTTATAAGAAAGACTAGATTTTTGTCTAGTTTTTATAGATTTTTAAAATTTCGACTAGTCTAACAACATTGTTGATCCCTAGTTTTTCAAAGATTCTATTTTTAAAAGTACTTACTGTTGTCATCTGGATATTCAACTTATTCGATATTTCGAGATTCCCTTCTCCATTAACAAGAAGTTCGGCAACTTCAATCTCTCTATCCGAAAGGATTTCTAATGGATTTATTGGTGTTTTATTTAGGGCATTTTGAAGAATTTTCTCTTTTACAACATCACTAATATATTTTCCGGTTTCTATAACAGAGCGAACAGCTTTAATAATTTCCTCGTCACTGCTGTCTTTATTTAAAAAACCATTGGCACCAGCATGAATATAACGCAAAGCATATTGCGTTTCATCATAAGCAGAAAACATCAAGATCAATAAATTAGGGTGATTTTGCTTGATTTTTTCAACCATTTTAGTGCTATTCCCTCCAGGAAGGTTAATATCTAAAAAAATCAAGTCTTGTTTCTGGCGTAGTTTGCTTATAACTTCTTCAAAACTATCTGCATGAGTAATGTTAATACTTCGGAAAGCTTCTTTTAATAATAAAGAAATTCCGTGCCGTACTACACTATGGTCATCTGCTAATAATATATTGAAGTCTTTTTTCATAGAAAATTTTACAGCTCAAAATTACAATTATTTGCCTGAACTAAAAACATTTATGATAAATCAATGCTATTAAATCACAATTTTAACACCTATAAAAGTTATTTTTATAATAAGATAAGACCAAATACTCTATTCCAACTGATCCAGAAGGTATAAGTAAGGTGGAAAAGAATGATGAATCATTAAATCCTTACTATTATTTGGGAATTTTTCATAATACACCGCATCATCTTGTTTAGGATAAAGTACAATAGTAGTACTTGTACGCACATAATTATTACTGTTATAAAAAGGTGGTGGTACAAACTCAGGCAAAAACTCTTTTACTCTCTTAGCCATTTCTTTACCTAACAACTTTTGATACGTTTTTACCGTTTTACGTGATGGGCTCGTTGCTTTATCATAAACCATGTTTAAAAGCATTCTTTTAAAGAAGTTTTGGTTCTTAATGGTTTCTTCTACTAAGGCAATTGGACTTACTATAGGTAAATCTTCAGGCATTTCTACAGAAAATGGTGTTTGAGGAACCCAATCTGCAGCACTTACAACATTATATGCCCAACCGTTTTGAGTTTTACGCTCATAATCATATGCAAAATATAAATTACCGGGTTTAGGAGCTGCACTACAATAGGTTTTAAAACGAATATCGGCTGGTATAATACCTTTGCTTTGCAAATTATAAAAATGTGCTGTAAGCAAATAGCTAATTCCTCCGCCTTGGCTATGTCCCATGATTATGAAATTCTTAATCCCTGTTTTATAACAAGAATCTATTTTTGGGAGCATTTCTTTAGAAAGAAAAGCAGTACTTAAAAGATATCCCGTATGAACAGCTGCATCTTTATTAGTAGATAATTCATATTTAAAAGTATCTGTATTAGAAATTTTTAATTCTCCCATTGCCGGAGTCATTGCTGCATAAAGATTTGCAAGCCAACTTTCTCCTTTTTCGGTAGTTCCTCTTGTACACAATACTGCAGTTTTACCATCTTTAAGCCATAACTCCCACTGATTGTCCAGCCCTATTGATTTGCTTTGATACACCAATTTTGAATGTTCTGGCAGCGGAATATCCTTTGCTTTCTCTGGAGATTCTGTCGATCGAGTGGCGATATAAACTAACTCACGATATTCTGCCTTATCAAATCCGGGTTTTAAATCTTGCGCAATGCTATGTGTAAAAGAAAACAAAAAGCAGAAAACAACTAAAGGTGATTTTAAAAATTTCATAAAGACCAAGGTGCTAATTTATTAGTAATAACGATTTTGATTAGAAATTGAAAATTAGCATAATTACCTCTGTTAATCTAAACTAAGACTTTATATAAAACATTCGATATAATTATGACTACTTATTTATTTGAGAACTAATCTTACAATAAATATAAACATTATTTTGGTAGTACTTCCTGATTTTTATTCCCATAAGCATCAAAAACACACTTGTTGCATACGGAGTAAAGAGGATAATTACAGATCAAATCCATCTTTTAGACGATAATCTTTTGGTCTTTAAATCTATATTCGTTTTTATATTAATGATATAAAAACTTGTACAATCGGTACGAGAATAAAAGCATTCCTATGACAACAAAAAACCACCAGTATTTTTTCATCGAAGTATAACTCTCATTCTTTGAGTTCTTAATTGCAAATCCCATAACAATACTGATTAAAGGAATTATTAGCCTAACTATTTCTTCTATACCCATTTTTAATTTTAATTAATTGACTTAAATAAACATACTATTGCGCCTATTACAAAACCTATAATAATTACCCAACTATTAAAATTCTGAAGGTTTGTTTGTGGTTTTGAATACAAATCAGGATTTTTATTTCCATCTCTGCCTTCTAATGACCATTTGTTTAACTTATAATAGGCAATAGCACCAATTATAAATAAAAAGCAATACACTAAAAATCTATAATTCATAAATATAATACTGTCTTTCTTTATTGAAGTTTGCGAATATATGTATTTTAATTTTATCGAATAAAGATAGCTGGAATGTTGCGAAAAAAGTAAAAACAAAACTAAAACAAACAATTATATTAACATTTCATCCATCTAAATAATATGTTTTTTTTACTTTTGATACATACAAAAAAATAATATGTCAAATTTATATCAAACTCCTAGAATAATTATTCGTGAGTTCTTGCCAGAAGAGCAACAAACGTTTTTAGATCTGTTTAAAGACGACGAAGTGACTCAATATTTACCTCAAGTTTCCCCTGAGAGATATGAGGAAATGTTTAGTGAACTTCTTGAAAATTATCAGAAAGGAAACCTAAGCCGATGGGCTATTTTTGATACTACAAATAATAATTTTATAGGTATGTGTGTTGCCCGTGTTTTTGTACACAACACCAATCAAATAGAAATAGGATATGTACTTAGTAAAGAATACTGGGGAAAAGGAATTGCTACAGAAGTATGTAAAGGTTTAACCCAATATTGCTTTACAAATACTGATATAAATGAGGTAGTTGCTATAACAGATCTTAACAATAGCGGATCCCAAAATGTATTACAGAAAGTAGGATTTGAGCGATTAGATAACATAATAAGAGATGACGAAGAAATAGCTTATTTTGTAACAAAAAGACCTTTGGTTTAATTAAAAACACTACTTACACGCTAGTAAATAGAGATTTTGCGTAAAATACTAGTAGAACATTTTAAGCTTTTCAGTAACATTTTTTGGTGTATCGCCAGCATAATATCCCTATTGATGTGAATCGTAGGGCTATTTTTATCACTTATTGGTATTTGAGAAACTGTAAAGTAAAAATACTTTTCTAAATTAGTTTTTAGATAAGCAAACAATTTAGGTTGCTCATTATCAAATTCAAGAATAAAAGAGCGCTCATTAATTGCCAGAATATCCAAAACTTTGGTATTAACCAATACGCATAGTAAATATTCTTTGGCCTCAGCATAATCTGTAAAATCATTTTCGCAATCGATGGTATCAAATGAGAAATGATATAGTTGTCTTTTGTGTATGGAGTCCTTTATTTTTGCCATGAGCGATTTTATCAAATTGTTCATTTGAAAGCAATAAAATGCGATTCTTTTTAATATTAATAAAATGATATAAACAAAACATAAAAAACTAAAATGAATAGTCGTTTATATTAAATTTATTCTCGAATTTAACTATGCTTAAAATTAAATCTACTTTTTTAAAGCCTAGTACTTTTTGCATCAAGAAATGTTTCATTTTAAAATTTGGAACACGTTTACTCAATATGAAACTCTTCTTCAGGAATCATTAATTTACCCCAATCGTTTAACATCCACAGAATATCCACCAACTTCTCCCCTAGTTCGGTGAGCGAATACTCTACTCTTGGCGGAAGTTCATTAAATGAAACTTTAGTTAAGATACCATCTTGTTCCATTTCTTTTAACTGTTGGTTCAAAACTCTTCTATCGACCTTGGCAATTCCACGCAAAAATTCACTTGGGCGCTTTTTACCTTCATTAATTTGCCAAACAATCGGAATTTTCCATTTACCACTGATAGAATTAACTGCTACTTCCAACGGACAAATTTTGTTTTCTATGTTTCTTTCCTTTGTTTTCATAATAGTGACTTTTTTACCCCTATGTGACAATAATATGCGTTATTGCACATATGAACTTTCTTTTAAACCTTTGTAAAATTAATAAACATTTTAGCAAAGCAAATGAGAAACCGTGCAAATGCATGTTTATTTAAACAATAGATAAAATCAGGATGCCAGATATAAAACGAAAAGGCTCACGCTCAACAAAAGACATACCCAAAGATATTTTGGAGAAATTAAATAAAGGAGAAATCGAAACCGCTAATTTAGTCGAATGGCTCGCAATTGATCAAAAACTACTCCTTAAGAACTTTCTTGAGCAGAATAATCGTTTAAGGTATTTAGAGCCAATCAATACTACAATTGACGCGTTAAAGAAACAAACTGTCAATACTATTAATGAAGCCATTGGAACAAGTCTTTTTAAATTAGCAAAATCAGAAGATGATACAGAACTATTTTCAATACTATCAAAGCATAAATCGGATTTAATTAGATGTTGGGCAACCTATACAATTGGAAAAAATACCGAGCTATCAATTGAAGAAATGTTGGAACAGATTCAGTTTTTTTCTGCCGATAAACATTTTGGCGTTAGAGAGATTTGCTGGTTAGCCGTAAGACAAACAATTGCCCAGAATCTAACCGAAAGTTTGGGAATCCTAGCTAAATGGGCAAAACACGCAGACGAAAACGTAAGACGATTTGCCAGTGAAGCCACAAGGCCAAGAGGCGTTTGGTGCGAACATATCGAAGAATTAAAGCAAAATCCTGATTTAGGTTTAATCATTTTGGAACCTCTAAAATCGGATAAATCAAAATATGTACAAGATAGTGTTGGCAACTGGCTAAATGATGCTAGCAAAACCAAACCAGAATTTGTAATTAGTATTTGCGAAAATTGGAAGAACATAAGTCCCACAAAAGAAACTGTTTATATAATAAAAAAGGCACTTCGTACAATCGAAAAGTGATCTATGCCAGAAAAAGTATTCAGTCTCAGTTTCGGTTTTCAGTCTCTGTTTTCAGTCTCTGTTTTCAGTCTCTGTTTTCAGTCACAATTTCTTAGTCTCTTAGTACCTCAGAACCTTTGTCCCTTTGCCCCTTTGAACCTCAGAACCTTTGCGCCTTTGAACCTTTAAAAAAAACACTTATATTAGCATTAAACAAACCAAGTAATTTATAAATAATGCTAGATGTTATCAAGAAACTAAAATTTAAGGATAAAGGAACAGTTATTAATGCTCCAAAAGTAATAGAAGATGAGTTTATTCAGCTTGGCATGAAAACTACTTTTGATAAAAAAACAAAAAGTACAAACACCCTAATTTTCATCAATAATAACGAAGAGTTTTTAAATTACCTTAAAAATGATTTAGAAAACGTAGAATCTGATAGTGTCTTATGGTTTGCGTACCCGAAAGGAACTTCTAAAATTAAAACTGACATAAATAGAGATACGATTCATGTTACTGGTAAAGAATTTGGATTAAAGACAGTAACGGCTATTTCTATAAACGATACTTGGAGCGCATTACGTTTTAGACCTGTCGATAAAGTTGGTACCTAATATTTCTTATTTTCTAAATTTAATACCTCAACAATGTCACATCCCTATATATCACATCTTTCGAAAGATTCTGCATTCCAAAAAATTCTTGAAAATGCAGAACATCGTGAACTTAAAACAAACACTAATCTTGCTCAGTTTTTATATACATCAATTATTAATCAGCAATTATCTGCCAAAGTTGGTGATGTTTTTTTAAAACGTTTTCTGGATATATACGACGGGCTAGAGCCTAATTCTTCTCAAATTCTTGAAACTCCAGATGAAATATTGCAAGCAATAGGTTTATCAAAACCAAAAGTTAGCTATATAAAAAATGTAGCAAAATTTGATGCCGATTTTGGATTAGAATACAACAAATTTATCGAAATGACCGATCAGGAAATTATCGATTTGGTAACTTCTATTAAAGGTATAGGCAAATGGTCAGCCCAAAACTTACTTATGTTTGCCTTAGGACGCGAAGATGTTTTTTCGGCCGATGATTTAATTATTCGTAACAAAATGGCAATCTTGTTTGATCTCGATAAAACCGATAAGAAAAAATTTAATGAAGACATTATTCGTCTCTCGAAACCATGGAGTCCATACAGAACATTTGCATGTCTACATTTATGGAGGTGGAAAGATTTTTGAGGAACATTTTAAGGAAAAGAGGTTCATAGATGCAAAGGGACAAAGGTTCTAATCACAATCTTGTCACCCTGAGGAACGAAGGGTCTTATTAAGTAGCTCGACAAAGATTATGGAGTTTCTTGATAAGATTGCTTCGCCAGTTCGCTATCGCTCGTGTCTTCGTTCCTCAGAATGACAATATTGGAGAGATACTTTGCGTATCCCGTCCCGACGCATCGGGATCGGGATTGCATCCTTAATCGTTATTTTTTTGCCACAGATTAAAAGATTTTTGATTAATGATTTTTGATTAACGATTTTTGATTTCAGATGTGTGAAACAGCGTAAAATATAAAATCTCTTAACTTAATGACATTGAGCATCGGGACTAGAGAAAATCTGTGTTTAATCCGTGTTTTCGCTTTAGCGAATCTGTGTCATCCGCGTTCCCTTTTAGACAATCTTTGTCGAAAATACATGGCTTAAAAATCACAATACAACCACAATATTGGGGAGAAACTTTGCGAACTTTGCGTAGCCCTTTGCACCCTTTGCGGTTAATTCCAGTAAATTAAAACCTTTACAATTATTCTTTAACCCTATTTATCAAGTTGAAAGTAAGGTGCTAAAATATCCTCAAAATTATACAATCCGATACCTTTATTTTCTATGTTTTCGGCAACAAAAATAACTCCAGTTCCAAATGCTTCCCTCGAAATCGATTCGTGAATAAGTCGAACTGTTTGGTAAGGAAACCCGAATATTACTTCATGCTTTCCTACGATACCTCCTGCCCTAACTGAATTTATGCTTTCTTTCTCGACATCTAGAGCTTCTGCAATTTTTATAGCGGTGCCAGATGTTCCTTCTTTTAACTTAAAATGTTCTTCATTAACCTCAATATCAACCCAAGGTGCAATTTTTTTCAAAAATTTAGCTGCAAATAACAAATAGTTAACTCCAAGAGTAATATTTGGAGACCAAAACACTGTTGTTTTAATCGCTAATTCTTTTAAAAATTTTAATTCTTTATCTTTATAATGAGATATCGCCGATATAATTTTAATGCCTCTTTGGGCAGCAGCTTCACCATAAGTATGAATTCCTAAACTTGAAGAAAAATCAATTATAATATCGACAGGATGTTTGTCTAAAAGCTCTTTAATTGTTGTTTTGGAACTAGAATATATTAATCCTGGTTCATCTGAAGGAACACCAAAAAACTCTGGTACTGATCGATGTTCTAAAACTGTACTTTGTCTTAATACCCATTCTAAACAAAAATTTTTATTTTCAAGTAATACTGAAGCAACTGACTTTCCTGTTTTTCCAAATCCTATTAATCCTATTTTCATATTTTATAATTTAAATGGTTTCCAACTTATTTCAAGTTTAAAATTTTAATTTTACAAGTAAACAAATTGATTATTAATACTATTTAAGTAAAAATAGGTTAAAAAAAATTAATCGAAATTATACGATAACAGCAATATATTACAATATACCAATATGATAATTCATACAAACTGCTAACATACTGCTGTCATAAGATCATCTTAACTTTGTTAATAGAAATCATAAATTATGGAAACTTATGGAAACTAAAGATGGAAAACTAGCAATCTATGCTATTACAAGAGCTGAATGGCGAAATTGGCTGAAAGAAAATAGTCAAGTCGAAAAATCTGTTTGGTTAATTTTATACCACAAAAAAAGCACTACACAAAGTGTTAATCTTAATGATGCAACCGAAGAAGCATTATGTTATGGTTGGATAGATAGTTTATGCAAAAAACGGGATTCCGAAAGTTTTTATTTGACATTCTCTCCCCGAAACCCCAAAAAAAACAAATGGAGTAAACCCAATAGAGAACGAGCAGAACGACTGATAGAACAGGGCTTAATGACCGAACACGGACAAAAGCTAATTGATATTGCAAAAGATAACGGTAAATGGGATGAAGCCTTATAACATTACAACTTTAGCAAAAAAAACCTGCTCAATTAAATGAACAGGTTTAAATCTATTTTAAAAAAGTAAATACTTTATTTATTGTATTTCAAAAATTACTGGAGCGGTTCTGGATACTTGATAGTTTCCTCCTCCAACAAGTCTAGTTTTAATTTCCGAAATCGTAGCTTGATCTCCTCTACCTGCTTTAGATAATGCAGCTTTACATTGCGCATTTAATTTATCACCAGAAACTACAACTGTAGCTTGTCCCGGAATTTTAAAATTAAATCCAACAACATCTAATCCTACTTCAAAATCAAAGTCTACCAATTTAGCTCCAATTGTAACTACTTCCAGATTCGATTTAGGCCCTTTTACAATACCCATTTCTCCTCTAATAGTTCCAACTGGGGCAGGAATACCTTTAATTCTAAAAGTTCTCTTATCAGAAACTGTAGAACCGTTTGGTAATGTACCTGTAACAGTAATTGTAGTTTCTGTGCCTGTACCCGGACTCATATTATATTTTCCTGGTCTACCAGCAGAAGATAATCCTGGAGCACTTGCTACAACTTTATTATCAGCAACACCTGCAAATGATACCGAGATTGGGTTAACAACTCCTCTATAAACTACATTCATTTTATCTGCAGAAATAGTTGCAGAGTTTGGTTTTGGTACTACAACATATTTACCTTCAAATTTAAGTGGAATTGTTTTTCCATCTTCTAAGAAAGTAAATTGCCCGTTAATACTTTGTTCTCCTACTCCACCAGCAGTCATAGAAATAACAGCTTGTCCGTTTACAATTTTTCCTGGACCAGAGAATGAAGTTGGTATTGTATTTTCGTCATAACGACCTAAAACAACTTTACCTGTAACCGTTTCTCCCTGAAAGTAAGCGTTTTTATCAAGAACTACAATTGCTTTATAATTGTTATAAGAGTTAGTCGTCATTGCTGCCTCTCCTAAAGCTGCACTGTAAACATCTGATTCCGTTTTTTGAACATCACTTTGCCAAGCAGATAATTTTGCAACCGATGCAACTGCAGGGAAATTTTTAAAATGGTACGATAAAAATTTATCTTTTAAACCTTCTTTATTTTTAACGTCTGATGTATCAAATTTGCTATCAATCTCAGCTACAATTGCTTTGTATTTTTTGTCACTTAGTACCGCTTTCATATCAGCTTTGTACTTATTAATTTTTGCAACAATCTCATTTCCTTTTGCAGTATAACCTTCTCCAACAAACCAATTATCAGTATTATCACCTTTCTCCATATCCTCATAAGGTAATTTTCCTGTTGCTGCATCTTTATCAAATCCTTTTACAACATCTGTCTTTAATGTATTTATATAATTGTAAAAATCTTTAGATATAGCTTCCACTTTATGAGCTGTTTGAGCCGCCAGAGCAAATTCTCCTTTTGCCTCTTCTGCTTTAGTATCTAATGAAGCTAACTTTTGTGCATTGCTCATATTTGAAGATGCATTGGCACTTTCAAATTTCTCATTCATTAAGCCAAAAGCAGACAATACTTCTTTTGACATATTCATTGCTAACATTGCGATAAAAACCAGATACAT
>NZ_NCWQ01000085.1:0-15329 GCF_002156885.1 Flavobacterium sp. AJR
AAAACTTTAGAAGGTTTTACTTCATTTTTAATCATTTTTGTAATCTCTTTTTCTGGCTTCATAAATATGTTTTTTTTAATTAAATAATTCAATCTTATCATATCCAGCAGGAACTAAGTCCGTAAAATAAGAATGTAATAAATGTAATAAAAAAAGCACGACGAGTGCTTTTTTTATTACATTTTATGAAAATTACCAAACTATAAATTTGTTTTTTTCCTAAAACTATAAAATATACGTTGTGCCAAAGTCATATTTTCCGTTACAATCTCTGCAGAAGCGAGCATTCCGTTCCTAAAATTCAATATTTTTCCATTTGTAGTTTTCTCGTCATTCAGTAATGTTATGTTAGCATAAAAACTTGCCCCATTATCCGATGGAATTTTAGCTATGGATTCTATTTTTCCTTCAATAATTCCATATTCTTCATAAGGATACCCTTTAAACTTAACCAAGACTATCTGTCCAACTTTTACTTTTCCGAAATTATCCTGAGGAATCTTAACTTCCCCTTTATATTTATTTTTAGGGCTAGAAACATACATTATCTCTGTATTAATTTTTAAACTTTCTTTTTCTTGCAAGAAGCTAGTAAAATTTACCACACCTCTCGTTGGCGCATAAAACACATACCTTTTTTTCCATTCTGCAATTACGCTTCTTAATGTATTAAGTGACTGTTGAAAAGTTTCTTCTTGTAGTGTCGCTAATTTTATTAAGTCAAGAATTTCTTTTTCTTTAGTTCTAATCAAAATAGTGTTGGTAATTAATGTTGTTTCCAACTCCGCTAATGGTTCTTTTTTAGATAACAACTTACTTTCTTGTCTATATAAATCCACATCGGCAATTACATTGTTTTTATGCAATGTTTTATTCATCCCATACTCTTTTTCCTGAAGCTTTAAGTCCTGGTATAGAACCTGTTTCTGATCTTTAAGATTTTGTAATAAACTACTTAAATCTTCAATATCAACCTTTAAAAATTTTTGATTTTTTTTATAATACCCATTACTAAACAGTATTAAGGTTTGAATATATGCCTGCTGGAAATTTTGATAACTGGCTTGTATTTCACCTAGATTATGATAATCCTTTAAATGAACTTGATTTAAATTAATTAGGTCATTTACTTCTATAAATTTAGATAAGTCATCTAATTCTTTATCAAGCTGTATTACCTCATCATATTTAGTAGTACTTTCAATATAGCCCAAGACTTGATTCGCTACTACTTTTT
Source organism: Flavobacterium sp. AJR (assembly GCF_002156885.1). Classification (NCBI taxonomy): domain Bacteria; kingdom Pseudomonadati; phylum Bacteroidota; class Flavobacteriia; order Flavobacteriales; family Flavobacteriaceae; genus Flavobacterium; species Flavobacterium sp. AJR. The sequence continues at coordinate 1,238 of NZ_NCWQ01000085.1, forward strand.
GATTATCAGTAACAAAAATTTTCTCTAATCTTCCATCAATCCTTGCTATTACTGGTTTTGGAGTAACAAAAGCTTTTAATTTAAATTCTGCCCTAACTATTGAGGGATATTGTAAAAAGCAGGTAATCAAAAACAAAGCTAATAGTACAGAACATATTACAAAACTCCCCCAACGAATTAATCCATTAGGAATTTGCTCCAAATAATCTCTAACAACCTCACTTTCGATATCTATTTTATTTGTTTTCGACATATTAATTATTTTTTAATCTCCTAACTCTAATTGATTTTTTACTAATCCATAATAATACCCTTTTTTTATAACTAGTTCATTATGATCGCCTCTCTCTACAATTTCTCCTTTATTAAGTACAATAATCTGATCTGCATTTTTTACAGTGCTTAAACGATGTGCAACTACAACTACTGTTTTTTTATGTTTAGATCCATTTTTAAAAAAATCCTCTAAGTTTCTCATAATCACGGTTTCATTATTAGCATCTAAAGAAGAAGTCGCCTCATCAAAAAATATGTACTCCGGATTTTTATAAATAGCTCTGGCAATTAGTATTCTTTGTTTTTGTCCTCCACTAATCCCGATACCGCTTGAACCTATTTTGGTTTTATAACCATTTGGTAAGTCTTCTATAAACTCAGAAATATTTGCAACTTCAGATGCCAGTCTCAATTTCTTTTTGTCAATCATCCCACTTATATCAGATTCGCTAATATTTCTGGAAATCGAATCGGCAAAAATATATCCGTCCTGCATAACAGCTCCACAATTTGCTCTCCAAAAATTAAATCCAAAACTCTTTAAACTGGTTTTTCCAACATAGATAGTTCCACTCGTGGGCTCATTAAATTTTAGCAAAAGTTTTAAGAGTGTTGTTTTACCACTACCACTAGCCCCAACAATTGCGGTAACTTTTCCTTCGGGTAACGTCATATTAATATTTTTCAAAACCATTTCTGAGGCTGAACTACCGTAACGAAAATTTAAATTTTCAATTTTTATAGTTTTATCACCTGCAAATTCAGTAATAAATTCAGTATCTAAAGGCTCTTCATCAGGCTTATTATGTATTTCAGAGAGTCTTAACAAACTTAACTTGGCATCCTGATAACTACGAATAAAACCCAAAAAATTATTAATTGGAACATTCATCTGGCCAATTATGTATTGTACCGACAGCATAGTACCCAATGTCATTTTTCCATCTATTACAGCCTTTGCTGCAATAAAACTAATTATGATATTTTTTATTTGGTCAATAAATTGTCCTCCCTCGTTTTGAGTTTGAGTCAAAACCAAATTCTTTATATTTAATTTAAAAAGTCTAGTTTGTAATGCCTCCCAATCCCAACGTCTTCTTTTTTCAGATCCATTTAGTTTAATTTCCTGCATTCCGTCTATCAATTGTATAGTCGTATTCTGGTTACTTGCAGCTTGATCAAAATAACGAAAATCCATTTCTGCCCGTCGCTTCATAAATAACATTATCCAGGTTATATAAAAAGCTGAACCAATGATAAAAACGATAAACAAGGATATATTAAAATATGCCAGTATAAAGCTGAATACTAAAAGTGTTAGCGTAGAAAACAGTACATCCAGAGTTGTTGTAGATAAAAATGTTTGAATCCTGTTATTATCATTAATTCTTTGAAGTATATCCCCCGTAGCTCTGCTATCAAAATAAATAATTGGAAGTTTCATTAATTTAATAACAAAATCTGACAGCATACGTAAATTCATCCTACTTGTAACATGTAAAATAATCCAATTACGGGTTATATTTAATGCAGATTGAGATATAAACAAAACTACTTGAGCAATTAATATTAAATAAATAAAATTAATATTACGAGTATTGATTCCCGTATCTACGATTTGTTGCGTAAGGAAAGGAAATATTAGTTGCAAAATAGTTCCAAAAAATAAACCTAATAAAACCTGAGCTATATACTTACGATGGGGTTTAAAATATTTATTTAAAAACGCAGGAAGATTTGCTTTTATTCCATTATAATCATCTTGCTCATAAAAAAGAGGTGTTGGCTCCATTACTAACAACAAACCCTCTGAGTCTTCTTTTATATTTTTGGCTGAAAGCCAGCCTTTTAAAAAGTCCTTTTTGGAATAGGTAATCAAGTCAAAATTTGCAGGATCACCTACAATAACTTTATCTTTCGTGATTTTATACACTACAGCATAATGTCTCTGACGCCAATGTACTATACATGGTAATGGTAATTCTTCGGCTAAGTCTTTAAAGGTTACGCTTAACCCCATAGTAGCAAGCCCAATCTTTTCGGCTGCGTCGACTAAACCGGCAAATGTAGTTCCCTGCCCGTTTATAAATGAAATCTCTCTTAAATAGACTAAATCTATATTCTTGCCAAAAAATTTACAAACCATTTTCAAACAAGTTGGACCACAATCCATAAAATCATATTGATGATAATGTGGGAATTTTTTTCTCATACTTTTTTTAATATTTCAAAAACATATATCGTAGTAACCTATTCTTAATTTCACATTTTCGAATAAACTAATACAATTTTCTCATTTTAATCAGCTATGCTCATCTATTTTTGAAACTAAAAAAAGACCTAAAAGACACTTTAATCAAATACTCACAAAACAACGAAACAATACTATTCTCTTTCCAAATATAACAAACGTTTTCCTAACAATTTAACAGTTCTTAAAAACTATAATTAAAAAAAGTCATTTGAATTAATCGCATCCAAAAAGAACAATCAAGTTTAATGCAACAACCAAAAACAAAGCATAAAAAAAGCCTTAAACAAAAGTTTAAGGCTTACTCATATCAATGAGTGAAATATATTATTTTCCAGCTCTCATTTTCCTTGCTAATAATGTATTTTTAAGCAACATAGCAATTGTCATAGGTCCTACTCCACCAGGAACTGGAGTTATAAAAGATGATTTCTTACTTACTTCAGCAAAATCAACATCTCCAGTAATTACATATCCTTTTGGGTTTGTAGCATCTTCAACTCTAGTAATTCCTACGTCGATTACCACAACGCCATCTTTTACCATATGAGCTTTTAGGTAATTTGGAACTCCTAAAGCTGTAATAATGATATCAGCATTTTTAGTATATTCTTCGATATTCTTTGTTCTGCTGTGTGTTAATGTCACTGTCGAATCTCCCGGATTTCCTTTACGACTCATTAAGATACTCATTGGTCGCCCTACAATATGGCTACGCCCGATAACAACAGTATGTTTCCCTGCAGTTTCTACTTTGTAACGCTCTAATAATTGCATAATCCCGAATGGTGTCGCTGGAATAAAAGTATCCATCTCTAAAGCCATTTTTCCGAAGTTGGTAGGATGGAAACCATCTACATCCTTATCTGGATCTATTGCCATTAAAATCTTTTGTTCGCTGATATGTTTTGGCAAAGGCAACTGAACAATATATCCGTCTAGATTATCATCTTCGTTTAGTTCTTTAATTTTTGCCAATAACTCTACCTCTGTAATTGTTTCTGGTAAACTTACCAAAGTAGAATCAAAACCTATTTGTTGGCAAGATCTTACTTTACTACCTACGTAAGTTAAACTAGCCCCATCGTTACCCACAATCACAGCTGCCAAATGAGGTACTTTTCCTCCAGCATCTTTAATTGCTTGCACTTCTATTGCAATTTCGTTTTTAATATCCTCAGCTGTTTTTTTACCGTCTAGTAGTTGCATTTTTTTTAAAGGGTTTTTAAAGTTTAAGATTTAAAGTTTTTTCGGTTCTAAAACCTTAAATCAATTTAGTTGTGTTTATATTAAAAAGTTTAAGGTTTAAAATTTCAATTATCTTGAAACTTTAAACCTTACTTATTTTTTTATTATCTCGGCATTCCGCCTGGCATTCCTTTCATGCCTCCCATCATTTTCATTAAATTCTTTCCGCCTGGGCCTTGCATCATTTTCATCATTTTGCTCATTTGGTCGAACTGCTTCATCAGTTGATTTACTTGCTCGATTTTAGTTCCCGAACCTTTTGCGATTCTGGCTTTCCTTTTTACATCGATAACTGCTGGCTTGCTTCTTTCAAGTGGAGTCATCGAGTGTATGATTGCTTCAATATGCTTGAAGGCATCGTCTTCGATCTCTACATCTTTCATAGCTTTAGAAGCACCTGGTATCATTCCTACCAAGTCTTTCATATTACCCATTTTCTTTACTTGCTGAATTTGTGACAAGAAATCATCAAAACCAAACTCGTTTTTAGCAATTTTCTTTTGGATTTTTCTTGCTTCTTCTTCATCAAATTGCTCTTGCGCTCTTTCTACCAACGACACAACATCACCCATACCAAGTATACGCTCTGCCATACGAATAGGATAGAACACATCGATTGCATCCATTTTCTCTCCTGTACCAACAAACTTAATTGGTTTGTTTACTACCGATTTAATAGAAATCGCAGCTCCTCCACGTGTATCACCATCTAATTTAGTAAGGATAACTCCGTCGAAGTTTAATATATCATTAAATGCTTTTGCAGTATTTACAGCATCCTGACCTGTCATGGCATCCACAACAAATAAAGTTTCTTGTGGTTGGATTGCTTTGTGAACACGTGCAATCTCATCCATCATTTCCTGATCTACGGCTAAACGTCCTGCTGTATCGACAATAACAACATTAAACCCATTAGCTTTAGCATGTTTAATTGCATTTTGTGCAATCTCTACAGGATTTTTATTTTCTGGTTCTGAGTAAACCTCAACACCTATTTGGTCTCCTACAACATGTAATTGGTTTATCGCCGCTGGACGGTAAATATCACACGCTACTAAAAGTGGTTTTTTATTCTTTTTTGTTTTTAAATAATTAGCAAGTTTACCAGAGAATGTAGTTTTCCCTGAACCTTGTAATCCCGACATTAAAATAACGCTTGGAGTACCAGACAAGTTTATCCCTGCTACATCACCACCCATTAATTCAGTAAGTTCGTCTTTTACTAACTTCACCAATAATTGTCCTGGCTGAAGTGTAGTTAAAACGTCTTGTCCAATTGCTTTTTCTTTTACTTTAGTTGTAAAATCTTTAGCAATTTTAAAGTTAACATCGGCATCAAGTAAGGCACGACGAACTTCTTTTAAGGTTTCGGCAACGTTTACTTCTGTAATCTTACCGTGTCCTTTTAATATATGGAAGGCTTTATCTAACTTATCACTTAAATTATCAAACATACTATTTTCTTTATTTGAAGTGCAAAGATAATCTAATTAGACATTTCAGGCAATTTTTATTTAACTGCATTTAACCGCAAAGTTCGCAAGGTTTTACGCAAAGATCGCAAGGTTATTTTTTCGCACAATCCGGATAGTTATCAGGAGCGAAACAGCAAAGTTTTTTGTTTCACGCAAATTAAAAAAGATTTAAGCCGATTTTTATAAAACTTTTAATCTTTGGCTTTAAATATTAACCGCAATATGCGCAAAGTTTTTCGCAAAGTCCGCGAATTTTTTTGTTTGCAATGTCGCAAAATCGTAAGGTTTCATTGTTTCTCGCAGATTCCGCAGATTAGGCAGATTATTTTTTACATTAAGTAGAAGAAAAACCAGCTTTATCTGCAAAATCTGCGTGAAAGAAAAAAGCGCAAAAGAATAAACCTTTGCGCCTTTGTAACTTTGCTTCTTTGAACCTTTTCTTTTAAAACTGGAAATAAATATTAACCACAATGTGCACAAAGTTTTTCGCAGATAAAGCAGATTCGGCAGATTATTTTTTACATTAAGTAGAAGAAAAATCAGCTTTATCTGCGAAATCTGCGTGAAAGAAAAAAGCGCAAAAGAATAAACCTTTGCGCCTTTGTAACTTTGCTTCTTTGAACCTTAAAAACTAAAACTGGAAGTAAATAAAAGGTTGTGAACCTGCAACTGCAGTTGCGTAAACTATCCAATACACAAATCCTAAAACAATTGCTTTACCGATTAATGGTGTTTTATCAAAAACTAATTTCATTTTGGCTGTAACCACTTCTGGTAAAAAGTGCCATACATAACCAAAAAGCATTAATAAAAACACATTCTTATATCCTAATACAATCGTTTGCCAATGGTCTGGTTCGAATGTTAATTGTCCAATATTGTTGATTACTTGTATTGCTGTATCAAAATCTTTTGCACGGAAGAATATCCAACAGAAAACTACAAAATGGAATGTTAGTACAATTGAGAAGAATTTCCAGATTGCACTAAATCCGTTACTTTCTTTTTTTGAAGGGAAAAGTTCTACAAATATTTTATGAACTGCTAATGCCAACCCGTGTAATGCTCCCCAAATAATAAACTGTGCTCCCGCTCCATGCCACAATCCTCCTAAAAGCATTGTTGTAAACAGGTTAAAATTAGTTACCATGGTTTGCTTTAATTTGTTTGAAAGCAAAAATGACAAACAAAAAACAGCGATTCCTCCAACAGCAATTACTAACGGAATTATACTTTCGGAAGAATTTGTGATTCCCCAAAGTAACAATCCGAAAAAGAATAAACTCGGGAATAAAAATCCTGCGAATGTTCCTTCTCTATTCCCTCCGATAGATATATACAAAAAGTCTTTTAACCAAGTTGATAATGAAATATGCCATCTTCTCCAGAAATCAGTAATCGATACCGATTTATAAGGTGTTCTAAAGTTGGCTGGCAATTTAAATCCAAGCAATAATGCAATACCAATTGCCATATCTGAGTATCCTGAGAAATCGCAATAAATTTGGATTGCATATCCGTAAGATGCCATTAAATTCTCAAACGAGGTATAACTCATTGGTGAATCGAAAACACGATCTACAAAGTTTACCGAGATATAATTAGAGATTACTGTTTTCTTAATTAAACCACCTATGATAAGAAACAACGCATTATTTACGTCTGCCTTTGTAAGGTTTAATTTTTGATAAATCTGCGGTAAGAAATCCTTAGCTCTTACAATCGGCCCAGCAACTAATTGTGGGAAGAATGAAACGAAGAATAAATATTCGATATAATTTTTTGTTGGTTTAATCTCTTCACGATATATCTCGATAATATAACTCATCGATTGAAACGTGTAAAAAGAAATCCCAACTGGAAGGAAAATATCATGAAGCTCAAAATTACCTTGAAACATATCATTGTAGGTAACTATCATAAAGTTCATGTACTTAAAATACCCAAGTAATCCTAAGTTTAGGATAACACTTATTATCAAGTATATTTTCTTTCGGCTTTTTAGACTTTCATTATATATTATCTGACTCAAGCCATAATCTACAACCGAAGAAAGTAGTAATAACAAGAAATATATTCCGCTTGACTTATAATAAAAGAAAAGCGAGAATAGAATAACGTATGTTAATCTTAGATAAAATGTCTTGCGCAAAAAGGCATACACAAAATAAAAAACCAGAAATAATCCTAAGAATAATCCTGTGTTGAATAATAATTTTTCTTCTGGGTTATATATAAACCAACCCTTAACCTGTTCTAATGTAAGTGCACCAAAATTTTGAACGAACCAATCATTAATGCTATCAACTGTTATCAACTTATTTTTTTAATTTAAAATTATCGTATTCGTTTAATAATGCTTTCGAAAACAAGCTTCCTTGTTTTTCATATCCGTTTTTAGAATAATGTACCCAATCTGGACCAATTAATCCTTGAGCTTTTAATTTCCCAATACCACTCATTCCTCCAAACTCGTTATACAAATCCCAAACTGCCAGACCATCTGTTTGAGCTGTTTCATAAATATGTTTTGTATAATCGGCAACAAACGTATTTGGTTTTCTTCCTTTTAAGAGCGATGGCGGTGGCGTCATAACTAGTATAGGAACATGAATGTTTTGTTCTTTTAACTTACTTATAAACTCGCGCAGTTGCTTTATGTAACCTGAAGCTTCTAATCGGTCATAACTTTCGTTTGTTCCTAATGACAACACTATCATATCTGGATGTAACGATTTTACTTGCTCAAAGAAAACAGGGTATTTATTATAATCTGAAAATTTAGCTCCGTTTACCCCAATACTGCTATAAATTACTCCTGGAGAATTCTTCTCAAGAATTAACCCATTAAGTTCATATTTCTTAGCATCCTTATTTGGAATAAGATAGATTTTATCTAATGCTTTTTCGGTATTGTAATAATGAGTAAACGAATCTGATTCTATATCCAAAGGAACATACTCTGATTGTGAGATTGTTTTAGGACGTGTTTCATTTGTTACAATCTTAAGAGTTCTACCCGCTCTAATTGCATTCGATTTTAAATGATTTGCTCTTTTAATTTCTGCAATCGAAACATTGTATTTATCTGCAATAACCGAGATTGCTTCTCCTTTTTTTATTTTATGTGTAATTACTTTTTTCTCCGAAGATTGAATCATATTAGTTTGAATGCGAGTTGCCAAGTCAAACATATGCTGGTTTTGCGGTGTAATTATCTTTATTGTATTAAAGTTGTACACAGGATCTTTTACATTAACCTCAATTACAAAACCATCTGTATTTCTCCAAAGTGCGATTCCGCTTAACCCCATTGGGCAGTTTTTCTCCGGAAGTATGTTTCGGTAACTTTCCCAACTTTTATTAGAACGAAAGCGTTCATTATAAGAACCGTTGGTTTTTGCTAATGAATACGGAAAAATAAAACCTCTTCCTCCATTTCCTAATTCTTTCTGGAGATCTTTACGAATCTCGTTTGTCATCAAATCACTCTGAATGTGTGAATCTCCGACATGAACAATGTTTATTTTATGATTCCCTTGATTCTCATTGCTTTTTAATTTCTTAAAGAAATCCTCTAAAACCTTTGCATTATAAATTTGACTCCCTGATATAGGCTCAACAGTTGTTGTATCGATTTTGTCAGTCATCTTTTTAGTTATTAAAATTGGCTCGGTTTTTTGCGCTTTGTTATTAGACGCAAAAAGAAGACAACAAAAGAAAATAATAAGTTTATTCATCTACACTATCGTTTATTACAGATACGGAATCTGTATTCGTTTTCCTGACTGTTTTGCCTTTTCTTATGTCCGCTTCTCTTTTTTCGCGCAAAACTTTATATTGTTCGTAACCTTGATTCAATTGCTCATAAAGTAACCCTCCAATTGCTTTGGCTCCACGCTGATTAAAATGTGTATAATCTTTATTCGCTTTTGCTGGTGCTTCATCTACCCATTTTACCATAGAACCATCTCCACCCATCAACGTATATAAATTAACAAATCCAGATTCAGTTTCTAAAGCGTAACGCTTTTGAGCTTTCATTAAAGGAACAACTGCCGAATCGGTTTTCATTTGCATATCATATTTTGTCGATTTATCTGCAGTAGAGATAATCAAAATAGAAACTCCTGGAAAGGAGGCTTTTATTTTATTAACAGCTTTAGTCATTCCTTTTCCATACCAAGAATAATTTTTTGTACCATAATTTAAAACGTTGGTTCCGTAATGAAGAATGATTAAATCATATTTTAAATTGGCATTGAAACTTTGCATTACATTGGCATCAAAAATAGAAATTGGCATTCCCGAATTTCCTCTTTGCGAAAAGTTATCTACATGAACTCCGCTACCATTATCAAAATTGAAGCCATAAATAGGAATAGAATCTGCGTGGACAAAATTAGCTTTAAATGCTTTAATGCTTTTAGAAGTTACTTTTATAGTGTTAACCAAATTATTTGGAGCAAGACTTTTGGATATAGTGTCTTTTCCGATTATAAAATTCACTTTTCCAGTTTTTGATGATCTTCCATAATATAAGGTTGGATTATCTAGACTAGTCGCAAATTTATTTAAACCTGCCTCATAAGAAACCCATGTAGAATTTGACTTATCATTTGCAAAAAACACGTGTCCGTTTACACCAAAAGGACTTGTTGGTCTCTTTACATTAAGATACGATTGCATTTTCCAGTTTTTGGAATACAATGATTTCACAGAAGCTCTTGATGCAGATGATTCTGAAGTTATAGATACAAATCCAACTCCTGTACCTCCAAATCTTTCTTGATATTTGTTTCGAACATCTTGTACAATTAAATCTCCATCGGTCATAGAATCGCCATAATATGCAATCCTCACTTTTGCCTCAGGATGTTTTTCTAATTGATATAATTTATCGTAAAAAGAAATCAGGTATTGATATCCTTTATAATTATCGAAAGTTTCAGAAGGGAATTCGATTCCTTCATTAGCATTAAAAACGATATTCTCCCCTGCTTCATCATCAGCATCGGTACTATCATTTTTTTTAGATACGCCTTCTTTTTCAAACGATTCTAAAAGCATGCTATCTACAAGTACGTTTTTGGAGTCGACTTTACTTTCAGGAAAAATTTTATCTGGTAATATTTGTTTAAAACCAATGAAAGCTACAAATGCTAATGCTACAATTGCAAAAGACTGAAAAAAATAAGATTTTGTATTCACTTGTAATTATAAATTTTGAAGAATAAAATCAATAAGAGCTCCATTATCCAAATTTCCTATTAATTTAATTAAAACGTTTGCAAAGATAGAATAAACAATAAATCTATTATTCCTTTTTTACGATTAAATAAAAATAAAAAAGAGGCTAGATAAATCCAGCCTCTTTCCAAAAAAAAAATAAAAAAAAACCAAGTTACTATCTAAATTGAATTTAAACATAGTCTTGTTATTAAGATTGATAAGCTATAACTTTACCACACGAAACAACTTACCAATCTTTTAATTTCCATAAAATGGAATCGTTTTTTGTTTGATTATTTTAATAATGCATATTCAAATGATACATTACCTCTTTCTCCTGCAGCATTTGTCATAGTAAGGAATTTTACTTTATAGTAATTTCCTTCAGAGTCTTTAACTACATAAAAACGGTCTGTTTTGATACTTGGTAACATACCCGGTCCTCCACCGACTCTCCAACTAGCACCAATAATTCTTTGATCAGTTACTGATATTGTAAAATTAGTTTCAACAACTTTTGCTTTAGTAAAATCAGCATAAGCTCCTCCAGCTGCAACTAAGACCTGATATACTTGAGCTCCACCTTTCATATTAGAAACGATAAAATCTGAAAACCCATAAGTTACTTCAATTGGTTTCTCATCTGCATCTTTATCTTGTGTATAATTTGTGAAAGTTGTAAAACCTAAATCCCATTTAGCTTTTTGCGGCTCTACAGATACTGGATTTCCTGAAGTCAAACTAAAAAATGTAAAATTAAAAGCTGCATCTTTAGAAATTATCTTTTCTGTGAAAGTTGTAGAAGCTAAATCTGCGTATTGAATTTTATAGCCGTTTCCACTTCTTAAAATTCTAATTTTTTTCCATCCTCTAGCTGCTCCATCAACCTCAACACTACCTACATTTGGTTTTACTGCACTCACAGCAAATCCAAGATTCACTAAATACACTTTGTTATCAGTATCTGTTGCCGAAATTTCAGCAATAGCTGTCCCTACTCCTGCACCAGCTCCGGCTAATACTCCTGTTGGATTATCCGCAAACCCTTTAGTTGCGGGTATAGTATTCATTCCTGCACTAATAATTACACCAATATCACTTTGTTGTGGCAAAGTAATATCTGAAGTTTCTAACTTTTTCACTGCCATTTTAAGAGATCCGTTAATAACAACTCTAAAATCTGAGCCGCTAGAAAATCCTAAGTCCCATGTTGCTCTGTTTACAGACTCTATCTTTCCTGTACTTAAATCTACAAAAACCTGATTTGGCTGATTTGGTCCACCAACGCTTGGCTGTAAAACTTGCCCAACAGAAGGACCTACTGGTGTAGTTGTATCGTTGTTGTCATCGCTTGAACAAGACCCAAGTGTCAATAATGCGAATGATAATAATAAAAATGACTTTTTCATTGTATTTGATTTTATATTAAAGATTAAGGTTATATGTCAGTTTTAAAAAATAAGAGCGTCCATAAGCCAACATTATTTGCGAAGGCCCAGCATGACCAACACCTTGACTTGTATTTGTTTGATTTATATTAAGCACATTAAGTATGTTTCTTGCTCCTATTGTAGCTTCTAGCTTATCTCCAAGGAAATTTTTTCTAATTGAAGCATCAAGCCAATTACTTGGATCAACTTCTGATATCACGTAGGCTGAAGTCGTTTCTATAAATTGTTGTGATTTCCCATTGTATTTGTAATATGCTGAAATTGTAGTTTGCCAACTTGGGATAACATATGAAACACTACTATTAAGATTAAAAGAATAAAGAAACTTATCATCTGAAGAAAAAATCTGATTTTCTATTTTTTGAGAAACCCCAACCAAAGAAGCTCCTAAGTTAAATGTCCAATTATCCTTTTTAAATTGATTCGTAGTCGAGAAATTCCACATTTTATATTTACTAATATTAATGTATTCATACTCTGGATTTCCTGTATCTGGATTAAATCTTGCAAGTGCCATATCAATTCGGTCATCTACATTTAAATAGCTTCCTGCAAAAGTGTTAGAGATTTGTAATCCTGAAACAAGAGTTGACATTTTTTTAAGACTGGCTTCGTAAGAAGTACTTGTTTCTGGAATAAGATTTTCATTACCCGTGAAAAAATGACCATCAAAAATTTGTTTTGAATATAATTCCTCAAAGGTTGGAGTACGGAAAGAATTACCATAAGAACCTCTAAGCTCAACTCCTTTATCAAATAAATATCTTAAACCAAGTGATGAGGCGTATTGATTTTCAAATTTCGATTGAGCAGAAAAACGTAACCCTGGACGAATAGAGAATTTTTCGGTTGCTCTGATTTCTGAGGAAGCGAAAAAATCATAATTTTCAAGTCTTTTTCTAACTGGAGATAACTTATTGCTTGCTTCCTGAACCAATGAATATCCTTGATTGTTTACGAACTCATAACCTAATTGTAAATCAACTCGACTATCAGAGAAAAAATTACTTAATGTACCTGTAGAGTAAAGTGCTTCCATAGACTGATCTTTTACAGTAACATTATTTGCTTCGCTTTTAGTAAATAAATAATATCTAAAATCCTCAACATCGCGTTGTTGTTTTTGATGCGAAAATGAAACATTATAATTTAACTTTGAAAACATCTTTCCATTCGCATTTAAATTATGAAAATACCTATTGGTAAAGTATCGTTTGTCATCTGCATATCTATACGACCCTAATTCTGGAGTGTAACCAGATTGCACTGTACTACTATAATAGTCTACGTCTTCATCTAAATATTCGAACTTATAGAAAAAACGAAAACTACCTTTATGATATGCTATTAATGCAGTCGCATTTAATTGATCCTTTGGAAGCCATTTAAAACCGCGAGTCTGATCATTCTCAATATAATCTATCCCTTTTTTATCATCAAGAAAACCTTGAAAAGCATTACGATTGGCTCCAATACTCACAAACCAGTTTTCATTAAAAGTATGCGATCCCTTTATTGACTGAATATGTCGTCCTTGATCAAAAAGCGCAAATTCATTCTTAACTGTTTCTTCTTGTCCTGAGACGGAGAAACTCCATTTATATTTTGATGTTTTTTTAGTAATAATATTCAAAACTCCACTTACGGCATTTGCTCCATAACTAACTCCCATTGAACCCTCAACTATTTCTATTTGCTCAACATCATTCAGGTTTATTTGAGATAAATCGGTATTATTTCCTAAACCTGCTTCATTAATCAAAGGCACATTATCAACCAAAATTTTAAAGTACTGAGCATCTAATCCAAATAAAGATACAGTTGAACGTCCGCTTGTCCCGCTTGGTCTAACTGTAATATTTAAGTACTGATTTAATACATCCGATAAATTTGTCGCTGCTAAATTCTGAATATCCTTACTTGTTATTACACGCACATTAAACACGGATTTCTTTATAGATTGTGGTTCAAATTGTCCAGTAACTACAACTTCTGATAATTCATTTGCACGAATACTGTCTTTCTGTTTTTCCTGTGCAGAAAGTGTTTCACAAAATACAAGGGCAATAAATAGGATAATTTTAATTTTCATTATTTTTAATTGGTCTTAATAATCTTGGCAAATATATAATTATTTTAATTCAATCTAAATAAAA
>NZ_NCWQ01000086.1:0-15211 GCF_002156885.1 Flavobacterium sp. AJR
CAGACTAATATTTTAATATATACATCAAAAATAAACTAACAATCAATACGTTATAGTTTAAAATCAGAAAACCCATGATAGAAGTTTTCAAAACAAATGTTCAAGAAGTAGAGCAATCCCAAATGATTGTTGCAAAACTTCTTGAGCATTTCCCTAATGGCAATATAAACTTTGACTTAGAAGATTGTGATAAAATTTTGCGTATTCATGATCTGAAGATTTCAAATAAAAAAATAATCGAACTACTTAATTCGTATGGGTATCATTGCGAGGTACTTCCGTGATAAAACAAACTCACAAATAACTGATTTTTAATACCTTAAAAACATTAAAAAGTGTAATTTTATTCTATTATTAAACTTTAAATTATAGAAAGATGGAAATCCCAACAACACATCAAGCTGTAATGCCCTATTTAATGCTAAAGGGAGCTTTAAAATTTATAGACTTTACAAAAAATGTTTTTGATGCACAACTAATAACAAGTATGCATAAACTACATGAAGATGGAGAAACAATAAGACACTCAGAAATAACAATTGACGGAAGCACAATAATGTTTACCGATGCAACAGAGCAATGGAAACCTCAACCAGCGAACTTGTTTGTTTATGTAGACAATGCCGATGAAACCTATAAAAAAGCTCTAGCTAATGGCGCCACAACACTTATGGAATTAAGTAATCAGGATTATGGCAGAACCTGTGGTGTAACCGACCCTTTTGGTAATGTATGGTGGATAACATCATCTGTAAATAGATAATAAACACAACCTTTAATTAATCAATAAAATGAAAACATTACTCCAAAAAAAAATCACTGAAACATTTGAGCAGCTCTACAAAATACTTACTTCACTTTCAGAAACGGAGCTAAACACCGTTCCTTATGAAGGAAGCTGGACAGCCGGGCAAGTGCTGCAACACCTCATCCTAGCTAGTTCTGGTTATCCCGAAATGTGCAGTGGTCCAACAGAAAAAACAACTCGTGAACCCGACGAAAAAGTAAAAGATATAGCAGCTCTTTTTCTAAACTTCACCATAAAAATGCAAGCTCCAGAATTCATAATACCATTGGATAAAAAATACAATAAAAATTCGCTAACTTTATCTCTGCAAAAAATAGAAGAAGAATTATTGCATGTATCCGAAACTTATGATTTAACTTTAACATGTCTCAATTCAGAAATTCCAACATTTGGAAAATTCACAATTTATGAATGGATTAATTTTTCTCTTATTCATATACAAAGACATATAAAACAATTAAATACTATTTGTCAGGAAGTAACAAGACAGTAAGTTTACCAATTAATTTTAAGCACTAAACATAAACAATCATCTACATGAAATCAAAAGTTGGAACAGTTTTATTATCAGGTTTAGTTGCTGGCACATTGGATATTATTACCCCTATTCTTATTTATGCCGTTATTTTACAAAAAACTACTGCTCTTAAAATTTTACAATCTATTGCTAGTGGTGTTTTTAAACAAGATGCCTACTCGGGCGACCCAAAAATGGCATTTTACGGACTCGCGTTTCATTTTATAATTGCGACCATCTTTGCTTTATTCTATTTTAAAATTTATCCGTACGTTTCGTTTTTAAAAAACAATACTATAATCTCAGGAGTACTATATGGAATTTTTGTTTGGATTATAATGAACCTAGTTGTTCTGCCAATTGTTTTTCCAATACTACCTGCCAAAAGTTTAGATTTTCCGTTACTATTATCAATCCTAATATTGATTTTTTGCATCGGGATTCCTATTGCATACATTACAAAAAAATACTACACATACACATCAAACAGGTGATTACATTAAAGTCCCAATGAGATAAAACCTATGCATTAAAAAAATTGATTTAACTAAAAATTATTATCATGGCAACAAAAGATTTAAACATTGTATTGGTTCATGGAGCATGGGGCGATGGCTCACATTGGCAACATATTATTCCTGCTTTGCATAAAGAAGGATACAAAGTGCGAAGCGTACAAAATCCTTTAACATCACTAGATGATGATATCCAAAAAACAAAGGATTTAATAGATGCACAGGATGGCAAAGTATTATTAGTAGGACATTCTTATGGAGGTTCTGTAATAAGCGGCGCAGGACATCATGACAAAGTAGTAGGTTTGGTTTATATTGCGGCATTTGCACCAGATAAAGGCGAAAGTTTGGGTGGTATATTCGGACGCAGAGAACAACCAGCGGGCGGAGCAAGTATATACCCTGATAGCAAAGGTTTTTTATGGATTAAATATGATGAATACCATAAAAGTTTCTGTCAGGATTTAAATGAAAAAGATACCCTGACTATGGCTTTGGCACAAAAACCTATTCATGGTAGTTGTTTTGGAGCAGAATCTGGAGAACCAGCCTGGAAAACTAAACCAAGTTGGTATCAAGTATCCAATAACGATCATATGATCCCTCCTGCAACTCAAATAGAAATGGCAAACAGAATGAATCCTAAAAAAATAATTCATTTAGACGCAAGTCATGCTTCATTGGCTTCACACCCAAAAGGAGTATTAGAACTAATTCTGGAAGCTGCAAAAGCTGTTGAATAAATAACAGTTCTTTATTTTACTTAAAGTAAATAATTAACCCGTTAAAATAGTTTCTGTTAACACATAGCAACATAGCTTAAATAACAAAGATGTTTTCTAAGATTCATCTTAAGTTATAAATTTATGTTCCTATGTGTTGATTTTTTTATACACCCAACAAGTTAAAATAAAATAATCATGGTAAATCAATTAACAGTTAACAATAGTATCGAGATAAATGCTCCTGCTCATAAAGTATGGGATGCATTGACAAATCCTGAAAAAACAAAAGTTTATATGTTTGGTTGCGAAGCTTTGTCTGATTGGGAAATAGGAAGCGAACTTCTTTGGCAAGCCAATTACGAAGGTCAGGACTTAGTTTTTGTAAAAGGGCATATTGTAAGCATAGAGCCTAATAAAAAACTTATTTATTCTACATTTGACCCAAATTCTACTATTCCCGATATTCCAGAAAATTATTTAAATGTAACCTATGAATTGGCGGATAATAACGGAAAAACAATTTTGAATGTTTCTCAAGGCGATTACTCAACTGTGGCAGATGGACAAAGAAGATATTGCGAAGCTTTAAATAATGGAGAAGGTTGGAATCCGATTTTGGTAGAAATAAAAAAACTAATAGAAGAAAATTAAATGAGTCCAATGTTTTTCGAAAATCAATCTGAGTTTAGAAAATGGTTAACCCAAAATCATCTACTCGAAACGGAATTACTGGTTGGTTTTTATAAAGTAAATAGCAATAAACCAAGTATGACATGGTCACAATCTGTAGATGAAGCACTTTGCTTTGGCTGGATTGATGGCGTTCGCAGATCTGTTGATGCCGATAGTTATTCCATACGTTTTACACCCAGAAAAGCTACAAGTATTTGGAGTGCTATAAATATTAAAAAGGTCGAAGATTTAACAGAACAAGGATTAATGCAACCCGCAGGAATTGCTAGTTTTAAATTGCGAAAAGAAGATAAATCCAGAATTTATACGCACGAAATCGAAGAAGTTCACTTTTCTGATGAATTTGAGGAAATTTTTAAAACCAATGAAAAAGCTTGGAATTTCTTTCAGGCACTTGCACCTTCTTATAAAAAAGTTTCAAAAAATTGGGTCATGAGCGCTAAACAAGAAACTACAAGAATAAAACGCCTAAACGAACTTATTGCTGATAGTGCAGAATCCAGAAATAAATGGAAATATTAATTACTAAAAACAATTATCAAATTGTATAACTCAAAACCATTTAAGTCATTTAAGAAAATATAAGCTTTAAATACTTCTCTTAAATGAACTTACATAACTTATATGGTTTCTTTTATTAAAAGTTCATGGTTTTAATAAATTACTATTTAGCCATATAACACAAACCATTTATTCTTACTTTTGGTTAGAACAAAAATTATGAGAAGCTAAATGATTGATATAAAAACTTTTGACAAGACAATTGGTTTAGAAAAACCGAGACGGGTTTTAAAATATGTTTTAATCTTTTGTACTTCGGGTTCAGTGACCATTTCAGTAGATGAAAATGAATTTGAGTTAACAGAAAATACTGTTCTTACCATTACCTCAGGACAAATTCATTATTTTAAAAACATTCATAATGCCAAGGGAATTGTTCTTGAATTTACTTATGATTATTTCTGCAAAAATGATAATGACATCGAATTAATCTTTCATAATGGTTTGTTTTGCCACTTTGCAATGAACGAAGTTATTCCTGTAGATAATAGCGAAACCATACTACAAGAATTACAATTAATCGAAAAGGAATTAGCCGAAACTCCCTATCAATATCTAATTTCGACACACAGCCGAATTGAGTTAATTTTGATTGAAATAAATCGTTCTAAAATAAATCGTGGTGACGAAATTTATAAACCCGATGCTTTATTTCTTGCCTTTCTGGAAACAATACTTAAAAACTTTGAGAAAAACTTATCAGTAAACGAAATTGCCACATTACTTGGTACTACAGAATCTAAACTAAATGAACTCTCGAAACTTCATACTAACAAAACGGCACAGAATGTAATTTTTGGGCTAATCATATCCGAAGCAAAACGCCTTTTTACCTACGAGAAATTATCGGTAAAAGAAGTTGCTTATATGTTAGGCTTCAACGATCCTTTTTACTTCTCTAATTTTTTCAAAAAACACACCAAAATTGCTCCTAAATCATATAAAGAAAAAGTCATGATCTAATAGTACATGCTTTTTCTAATATTCTCTATTCTTTAGCGAATAACCATATTGCACCTTTGTCCTGATAATAATTACTAATAAAAAAGTAAATGAAAAAACATCAAGACACAGCAACTTTGCTATTACGTACTGCGCTTGCAATTGGCTTTTTATCGGCAGTTTCCAGCCGTTTAGGTTTATGGGGAGAATACTCTTCGGGATGGCAAAACTTTATTGCCTATGCTGAGAAAGTAAATTCTTTTGCTCCCAAAAACAGTATCCCACTTGTTGTAATACTAAGTACACTTTTAGAAACCCTATTTGCATTAATGCTTTTGATTGGCTACAAAACCCGATTAGCAGCAACTGGAGCAGCAATCCTTACATTATTATTTGCTCTCGCAATGGCTTATTCATTTGGAGTCAAAGAACCATTAGATTATTCGGTCTTGGTATTTTCTGCAGCCGCATTTCTATTGGCTACAATGCCACAATACCGTTGGAGTATTGACGAAATATTTCTTAAAAACAAAAACTAGCACTAATTTAAACTATACACAAAATGAAAAAGCAAATCACAAAAAGCAACGAAACCAATTGGAAACCACTAGTAGAAGAAGGAATAAAAACAGACGGAGTTTATGTAAAAATTCTTCGTTTTGACGACGCTACACAAAGACCTCCAACTTTTTTATTAAAATTTGATGCAGGTGCCTCCTACCCTAATCATAGTCATCCTGCTGGCGAAGAAATATATGTCTTAGAAGGCGAAGTACGCTTTGGCGCAGACCAATTAAATAGTGGCGATTATTTGTATATGCCACCAGGAAGTACACATTCGGCATTTTCTAAAAACGGATGCACCATGTTATTTGTCGTACCCGAAGAAGTTGTAATCTTAAAATAAACAGTATCCATTTTTTAAAACTAACCTTCAAGATACATATTTTGAAGGTTTTATTTTCATTTAAAGTCTTAACGTATTGATAAATAACATTTGATAAGTTACAGTTTTGATTACCTTTAAAAAAACTAACTCAAATGGAAACACAATCCTACAACAATCACATTCGTTATTATAAACCTCATCATTTTGTTTATTATCCTGTATTATTAATATTACTTGTTTTTAGTATCTATTTTTCCTTCACAACCAATGACACAATTATCTGGATTTTTATAAGTCTGATATTTGTTGTTTTATTAGGATTAGGATTTATGCTACGTCAGCATTATGCATTAACGTTACAAAACCGAATCGTAAAACTAGAACTTCGATATCGGTATTTGTCGATAACAGGAAAAAGATTGGAACTTATCGAAGACCAATTAACCGATGAACAAATATTTGCATTACGATTTAGTCCAGATAATGAACTCAATCTATTAATCGAAAAAGCGCTGGATGAAAATCTCTCCGGAAATTCTATCAAAAAATCTATTACCAATTGGAAAGGCGATTACGAAAGAGTATAGTTTTTCTCGCAAAAACACCAAGTCGCCAACTTAAAACTATTTAAACCATGTAAGTGATGAAAGTAAATATAAGTGTGATTAGTCAACTTAAAACTTAACTGAACTTACATCACTTACATGGTTAACTTTTTGTAACAATTTTAAATTTGTGTAAGCGTCTAATTAAACTTTTATAAGCATTGGTATTTAAAGAATATTTTTATTCTTCAATCTATCTAGTAATTCTCTTTTATAAGTAATTCCTATAGGCAATCGTTCCTTTTTTATTACAACAAAATCTTTATCGGTAGCTTCTATTTTATCCAGAGCAACTATATAAGATTTATGAATGCGCATAAAACCCAATTCAGGAAGACCCTTTTCGAATTCGCTGGTTGTAATAGATGCCAGATAGGTTCTTTTTGTAGTGTGTAATTTTACGTAATTACCAAAACTTTGTGCAAATAATAAACTCTCTAATTCGAGTTCGATAAAATGACCATCTACTTTAACAGAAACTGTATTAGCAATAATTTCAGCGGGTTTATTTTGAACATTTTCGATAGAAAAGAAACGGTCAATTGCTTTTAAAAATCTCGGAAAATAGATCGGTTTTAGCAAATAATCGATCACTCCATAATCATAACTTTCCAGAGCAAATTCTGAGTAAGCAGTTGTCAGGATAGTTTTTGGTGGCGTTGGGATAATCTTTAATAATTCTATACCCGTTATTTCGGGCATATTAATGTCAAGAAACATTAAATCGACTTTATTCTCTCTAAGATAATTCATGGCTTCAATGCCATTATAACATTGAAAAACTAAATCTAATTGTGGATTTTGCTTAATATAATTCACCAAAACATAATGCGCTGCAGGCTCATCATCAACAATAATACATTTTTTTGGCTCTTTCATTTTATACAAACTTCTTGAGTTGCAATTTTAAATCTACGATATACGTATTATTATCATCCTGAATATCTAATTTATATTCTTTACCATAAATTAAATTCAAACGTTCGATAGTATTCTTCAACCCTATTTTGGTCGAAATAACATTTGTTTTTTTAGTTGGAATCGAATTTATCACATGAAGATGCAACAACCCATTTTCGACCGTGATAAAAATACGAACAAAACAGTTCTCTATTGCACATGCTCCGTGTTTAAAAGCATTTTCTATAAAAGCAATCAATAACATTGGCGAAACTTTATAAGCATTCTCATTATCAATCTTGCAGTCATAAGTAATATCACAACGATACCCTACTCTTTCCTTTTCTAACTGGATATAACTATTAATAAACGAAAGTTCCTCCTCCAGCGATACACATTGTTTGTTATTACTCTCAAGCTGATAACGCATTAATTGCGACACTTTCATGATTAAATCGGGTGTACGATCAGGGAATTCAAGACTAATTCCGTACAACGTATTAAACGTATTGAATAAAAAATGAGGGTTTAATTGTCCTTTAAGAGCATTTAGCTGCATTTGATTAAACAACAACGTTTCGTCAGTTTGTTTTTTATGGATTCTGTAGAATTTAAAAACAATTATCGGACTCAAAATACATACCAATGTTCCTAAAACACTTGCCAGCTGATAGGCATAACTTCGTTGATGTGAGTTTTGGTATAAACGACATTTATTAAACATATCCAATGTCGTTATTTCATATAAAACTATCGAAAACAGCAATACTCCAAGGAGTGTGAGAAAAATGTATGTTAATGGTCTTTGATCTTTAAATAAAATAGGAAGAATAAAAAAACGGTTAAACTGGGCATGCATGTATAAAACCAAGTAAAAAAAAACGCCCATAGATATAGATGCTAAAGAACTAAATAACATCCAATCATTTTTTAACGTGTAGATTGTAAACGAAAAGGCTATAACAGCAATTTCTTGCCACCATTTGTTATCCAATATCTTGTTAAACTTCTTATTCATTTTTAATACTTAAATAGTTTACAAATTAACCACATTTTTTTAGTTTTTAAGATCAATAAATGACCAATTCAATTCGTCATTTATTATCGCATTACATCATTTAAGAACTGTTATTTCGGCACAAGTAAAATATTTTTGTTTCATAATTTCT
The DNA here is from genome assembly GCF_002156885.1 of Flavobacterium sp. AJR. NCBI lineage: Bacteria > Pseudomonadati > Bacteroidota > Flavobacteriia > Flavobacteriales > Flavobacteriaceae > Flavobacterium > Flavobacterium sp. AJR. Next base: position 8,325 of record NZ_NCWQ01000086.1, read on the forward strand.
TATTTAGAGTTTTATGTATTTCAAAAAAATTGCCTTATTATTTTTATTGTTTTCCGTTTCGGCAAGCTTTGCCCAAACACTATCATTAAAAGATGCTATTAAAACAGGTCTTGAAAATTATGGTAGTGTCAAAGCAAAAAGCAATTATGCTAATGCCTCCAAAGAAACGCTAAAGCAAGCAAATCGGGATTATTTACCCAATTTAAACTTATCTGCACAACAAGATTATGGAACCATAAATGGGCAGAATGGTGCTTTGTATGGTTTTAATGGTTTAGGAACTGCCTCTTCTGGTCCTGCATTGCCAGAACAAAACTGGAACGCTTCGTTTGGAGCATTATATCTGGTTAACATGAATTGGGATTTTTTTACTTTCGGAAAAATCAAACAAAAAATCAATCTTGCCAAAGTCGAAGTTCAAAGTCGTGAGAATGATTTACAACAAGAAAAATTTCAGCAAGAAATTAAAATCTCTGCGGCATATCTTAATTTGCTGGCAAGCCAACGTTTATTAATTTCTCAGCAAAAGAACTTAACACGTGCCATAGTTTTTAAGAACACTGCCGTGGCAAGAGTGAAAAACGGATTACTTGCCGGAGTAGATTCTACATTGGCTACAGCCGAAGTTTCTCGTGCTAAAATCGCATTAAATCAGGCTAAGGATTTTGTAAAAGAACAAAACAGCAAACTGGTTATTTTAATGGGAGTTCCTAGTCAGGATTTTATTCCGGATACTTTGTTTGTGAGTCAGATTCCGAAAGAAATGATACAACCTACAGAATCTAATGATAGTTTGCATCCAGTACTTCAATACTACAAAAGCAAAATTGATTACAGCAATCAACAAGTTAAATTATACAAGAGAAGTTATTACCCAACGATGAGTATGTTTGGCGTTTTGCAAACCAGAGCATCAGGATTTAACTCCGATTATGTTACAGATCAAACTTCTTTTAACCGAAATTATATTGATGGTATTAGCCCCGACCGAACCAATTATCTGGTAGGAGTTGGAATTACTTGGAATCTTACTACGCCTTTTAGAACAAGCAAACAAGTAAGTGCTCAAAAATTTATTTCGCAAGGATTACAAGATGAATACAACCAGATTGATACCGAGCTTAAAGCACAATTAAATCTTGCCGACGCAAAAATTAAAATCACGATGGATAATTATGTCGAAGCACCTATTCAGGTTAAAGCTGCTGCTCAGGCGTACTTACAGAAATCGACTTTATACAAAAACGGATTAACGACATTAACCGATATTACGCAAACGCTATATACGCTAAATCGTGCCGAAATAGACCGTGATATTGTCAATAATAATGTTTGGCAATCTTTCTTACTCAAGGCTGCTGCCACAGGTAATTTTGACTTATTTATAAATGAATTTTAATTATAGATCCTAATGAATTTAATACGTTTTGCACTTCGCAAACCCATTTCCATACTGGTTATGGTTGCAGGTTTATTCTTCTTCGGAATTGGTGCTATTAAGGATATCAAGGTAGATATTCTCCCGAAAATGAATTTACCGGTTATTTATATTGCACATCCCTTTGGTGGTTATACACCAGACCAGATGGAAGCTTATTTCGCCAAAAATTATGTCAATATTCTACCTTTTGCCAATGGAGTAAAATCAGTAGAAACTAAGAATATTCAAGGGTTAATGATTATGAAATTAACCTATTATGAAAACACAAATATGGCTCAGGCTGCTGCCGAATTGAGTTCATTATCTAATAGAATTCAGGCGGCATTTCCTCCAGGAACGCAACCGCCATTTATCATCCGTTTTGATGCTTCGTCTTTGCCTATTGGGCAATTGGTATTAAGCAGTAAAATACGTTCAAATAATGAGTTGCAGGATTTAGCCAATGTCTATGTTCGTGCCTCATTTACCTCCATTCCCGGTTTATTATCTCCGGCACCCTTTGGCGGAAGCCCAAGAACAATCGAGGTTAATGTAGACCCCGATTTGTTGCGTTCGCATAATATGACACCCGACCAGATTGTAGAAGCTATACGTGTAAACAACCAAACTGCTCCATCAGGAAACGTTCGTATGGGCGACAAAAACTATATTACACCAACCAATAACACGATTAAAGAAGTTAAAGATTTTGAGAACATTCCGTTGTTTAAAGGAAGCGTTCAAAACTTAAAATTAGGTGATGTTGCAACAGTAAAAGATGGTGCAGACATTACGGCTGGTTATGCCTTGGTAAACGGAAAACGTTCGGTTTATATAAGTATTGCCAAAGCGGGAGATGCTTCGACTTGGGATGTGGTTCAGAAATTAAAATCCGAATTACCTAAAATCCAAAGTACATTACCCGAAGATGTAAAATTATCATACGAATTTGACCAATCGGTTTATGTAATCAATTCGGTTAAAAGTTTAATTACCGAAGGAATCATCGGAGCTGTATTAACTGGATTAATGGTTTTACTTTTCCTTGGTGATAAACGTGCTGCTTTAATCGTAATCCTAACCATTCCTATTTCGATTATCTCGGGGGTTTTATTCCTGAAGTTATTCGGACAAACCATCAACTTAATGTCTTTAAGCGGATTGGCTCTTGCCATAGGAATCTTGGTAGATGAAAGTACCGTTACGATAGAAAATATCCACCAGCATCTCGATATGGGCAAGCCCAAGGCACTCGCCATTTGGGATGCCTGTCAGGAAATTGCGCTGCCTAAACTATTGATTCTTCTTTGTATTCTTGCCGTATTTGCACCTGCATTTACCATGGTCGGAATTCCGGGAGCCTTGTTTTTACCACTTGCATTAGCGATTGGATTCTCGATGGTTATTTCGTTTTTGCTATCACAAACTTTTGTGCCAGTTATGGCAAACTGGTTAATGAAAGCCCATCCTGTTCACGCACACGCGCCAGGTATTACCGATGATGAAGCTGAATTTAATGATTGCGGGTTAACGCCTGAGTCAGAGAAAGATTTGATTACTCAGAAAAAAGCAATGGTCGAAAGAGACGATTTTAATAATGATGGAAAAATAAGTCATTTTGAGAAATTCAGAATCCGATTTATGAAAACATTAGACCGTTTGTTTCCGCATAAAAAAGGAGTTACCCTCGCCTATCTATTCGGAATCACTTTCTTGGCAATATTACTGATTACGTTTATTGGGAAAGATGTTTTCCCTAAAGTAAACTCAAGTCAGTTCCAACTAAGAATGCGTGCTCCCGACGGAACTCGTTTGGAACGTACCGAAGAAAAAGCAATTTTAGTACTGAAAGAATTAAACAAAATGGTTGGTAAGGAACATATCGGAATTTCATCTGTATATGTAGGACAGCATCCATCGTTGTTTTCTATAAACCCTATTTATTTATTCATGGCAGGTTCTCATGAAGCGGTTTTTCAGGTAAGTTTAAAAGACTATCATGCCGACATGGATGAGTTTAAAGATGAGTTTAGAAACAGGCTTAAAAAGATTCTTCCAGATGTGAAAGTCTCTTTTGAACCAATCGAACTTACTGATAAAGTATTGAGCCAAGGTTCTCCTACTCCTATCGAGGTACGAATTGCCGGAAAAGACAAAAAACGAAATGAGCTTTATGCTAATCAAATTGTCGAGAAGCTAAAGAAAATATCCTATTTCAGAGATGTACAAATTGGGCAGCCAATACATTATCCAGCAATGAATATCGATATTGACAGAACTCGTGCTGCCGAATTGGGTGTTGATATGAATGATATCTCACGTTCTCTGGTTGCTTCGACCTCATCGTCAAGATATACTGAGAAAAATACGTGGGTCGACGAAAAAGCGGGATTATCCTATAGCGTTCAGGTACAAGTGCCGCTAAACAACATGAAAAGCAAAACAGATATTGGCGAAATTCCCGTATTAAAAAATTCGCTTCGACCAGTTTTAAGCGATGTTGCCAAGATTACACCGGGATTTGTAAGCGGAGAAAATGACAACTTGGGTGCTATGCCTTATATTACAGTTACTGCCAACATTAGCCAGACCGATTTGGGTACGGCAGTAAAAGATGTAGATGCAACAATAAACTCATTGGGCGAATTACCACGCGGATTATTCATAAGCCCAATTGGTATGAGCAAAGTATTAGTAGAAACACTAAGCAGTTTACAAGTAGGTTTATTGGTTGCAATTTTCGTGATATTTTTAATGTTGGCGGCAAATTTCCAATCGTTCAAGGTATCGTTAGTCATCTTAACAACAGTTCCTGCAGTAGTTCTAGGAGCTATATTAATGCTTACAATTACAGGCTCTACATTAAACTTACAATCGTATATGGGAATCATTATGTCAGTTGGGGTTTCTATCGCCAATGCCGTTTTATTGGTTACCAATGCCGAACAATTACGCAAACACAATGGCAACGCATTAGAGTCGGCACGTGAAGCTGCTGCATTGCGTCTTCGTCCTATTATCATGACCTCTGTGGCGATGATTGCAGGAATGTTACCAATGGCAATTGGTCACGGTGAAGGTGGCGATCAGGTATCACCATTAGGGCGTGCGGTTATCGGCGGATTATTCTTTTCGACCTTTACAGTACTACTAATTTTACCACTGATTTTTGCGTGGGCGCAAGAAAAGGCAACAACACAATCTGTTTCTTTAGATCCAGAAGACGAAGAAAGTATTCATTATATATCCTCATTAAATCCAAAAAATGAAAAATAAAATATTACAATCAATAATGCTGTTTCTAGTAGCAATAAGTTTATTAAGCAGCTGTAATTCGGGCAAGAAAGAAGAAGCTGTTGCCGAAATCGAGCCCAAAACTGAAACGTTTCTTTTGCAAAAAGAGAAGCTAACAACCGAGCTAAGAATGCCTGCAGAATTATCTGGTTTCCAACAAGTAGATTTATATGCAAAAGTGAGCAGCTTTGTAAAATTACTTAAAGTAGATATTGGCTCGAAAGTAACCAAAGGACAACTTTTGATAGTATTAGAAGCACCCGAAATTAGTTCGCAACTTGCAGCAGCCGAATCGAGATTAAAATCGATGGAAGCGATTTACAATACAAGCAAAAGCACGTACAATCGTCTTTATGAAACTAGTAAAGTCGAAGGGACAATCTCTAAAAACGACTTGGAAATGGCAAACGGAAAAAAGAATTCTGATTATGCACAATACCAAGCAGCCGTGGCTTCGCATAAAGAAGTGGCAATTATGAGAGGTTATCTGGAAATTCGTGCGCCTTTTAACGGAATTGTTACCGCAAGAAATATCAATTTAGGCGCTTATGTTGGTCCATCTGGCAAAGGATCGGATTTGCCGTTATTGACAATCCAGGAACAAACAAAATTGCGTCTTGCTGTTTCTATCCCAGAACTATATACTGGTTATTTAAAACAAGGTGACGAAATGAGTTTTAATGTAAAATCATCGCCAGATACTTTTAAAGCTAAAATCCAACGTATGTCGGGAGCGTTAGATTTAAAACTGCGCTCAGAACGCGTAGAAATGGACGTGAACAATACAAGCGGAGATTTATTACCAGGAATGGTTGCCGAAGTTTTGCTTCCGCTAAATGCAAAAGACAGCACATTTGTAGCACCTAAAACTGCCGTTGTAAGTTCTGCCGAAGGCGTTTATGTTATAAAAATAGTAAACCATAAAGCAGCAAGAATCAACGTAAAAAAAGGAAGAGAAATCGATGATAAAATCGAAATCTTTGGCGACTTAAATGCCAATGATAAACTGATAAAACTTGCCAGCGAAGAAATTAAAGAAGGCGATGTTATAAACGAATAACCAACGTTTAGCTTTATTTTTTATTAGATTACCCAAAGAACTGTACGCAATTATTAAATCCAGCATTTAAAAATCTGAAAGGATTTGAGGATGTAAATTAAAAATTGCCTAAAGGACGATGCTTTTAAAGTATCGTCCTTTTTTTGTGTTTAAAAGTTTCACTGAGATTCGCGAAATAGTGCTGAGATTCACAAAGTTTTTATTCTCATTTTTGTCATCCCCTATTGTCATCCCGAGCGTAGTCGAAGGCTTATGAAACCGAAATAATAAAAGAATCTCGCAAAGAAGCGGAGCCGCAAAGTTTCTATTCTCATTTTTTTTCATTTCGAGGAACGAGACCCGAGCTATAGCAAAGACACAAAGTTTTCTCCAATCTTGTCATCATTTCGAGGAACGAGAAATCTTCGCGAGTAGCTCGACAATTTAAGAAAAAACTATGAGTTAGTTTCTCACGAAGATTTACTTCGTCTATTCGTTATCACTCGGGTCTCGTTCCTCGAAATGACAGACTTTGTGGTTACTTTTTTAAACTTTTAAAAATAACCTTTATATTTTTCAGGAGCTTTTTCCTGCTATCATTCCAATCTTTTTTATTGTGAAAAACAATAAAAAAGGATTTTCCCTTCTATCAGGGCTAGAAACGTGACTGTGTGGATATACTCAGCAATAGTGCGGATTCAATATGAACTTAATACTTGTTTTTTAAATGTCTAGTCATTGCTTGATGAACAGTTACATTACTTTTTTGTATTTGTTTGTTGAAAGAATCTGTCTCGAAAGTTTTACAACACCTTTTTATATAAGAACGGTAGTTCGATTTGTTCTTATTATCTAATATAGAATGTCTAAACTCATAAAATCCTCTGTCATTAAGAATAAGTTTATATCTTCTTCTTTGTAATTTTGCAAACTCAATATTTTCTTGGTCAGTAAATCTTAAAGGTAAATTATATATTTTTTTTATTTGATTTTTAAAGATTGCTCTTTTATTATTAGGATTTTTCTCTGCTAACTTAATAGCTCTATTGGCTTTTCGTTTTACAGAACTAATTAATTTTCGATAATACTTTGCTAGATTTGGTGATTTTATGCCAATATGATAACCTTTAAAAT
>NZ_NCWQ01000087.1:0-21717 GCF_002156885.1 Flavobacterium sp. AJR
AATTAATTATCGCTCTTTTTATTTATAAACTTTTTAATAGATTTAGTGGTTGTCTAAATTTCTTAATTGGTGTAATTTTTCTTTCCAAACATCAAGACTTTCTTTGTGAAGCGCAATGTTTTTGCGAACTTCCAGAACTATTGAGTTTTCTTTCTTGGCATTTTTAGTATTGGTAAAGAACTGAATGTTATTTTCTAATTGGAAAATTTCATTTTGAACTTCTTCAATTTTACGCATTAAGAAAATTTTCTCATTGTCTAATTTTCTAGTATCATTACTTTCTGATAAATTATCGATTCTATTAGCAAATCGAATCATTTCTGTTTCTTTTTTGCTTAAGCTTAATTTTTCAAAAAGCGCATCTAGTATCTTATTGAATTTACCTTCGATATGACGTCTAGGAAATGGTACTTTTCCGAAGTTTTTCCATGTCTCGATGTGTAATTTTATAGCATCAAGATCTGTTTTGTGATCACCAGTAAGTTGGAATTCACGAATAGTTTCTAAGTAAGCTTTTTTATTATCAAATGCAGCTACTTCATCACCATTTTCTTCGTTTTTGTGCTCTTTTAATTTATCAAAATAACTATTACAAGCATCTTTAAATTCTTTCCAGATTTTATCAGAGTATTTTCTAGGAACATGACCAATTTGTTTCCACTCTTCCTGAATTTTTTTCATTACAGGAGTAGTCGATTCATAATCGGTGCTTTCTTGTAATTCTTTGGCTTTGGCAACAAGAGCCATTTTTTTATTTAAATTGTCGTTTTGATCCTTCTTAATGTCTTTATAAAATGAATTTTTAAAAGTATTAAAGTTTCTAACGGCAGTTTTAAATGCAGTCCAGGTAGCTTCGTTTACATCCGAAGGAACTTTTCCTGCTGCGAAGAAAGCAGAGCGTAAAGCTTCTACTTTTTCTATTTGTAACAACCAAAGCGCGTGTGTATTTACCTTTTCGGTAGCAAGAACTTCGATTTGTGCAATAATATTTTTCTTAACTTCTAGATTTTCAAGTTCTGAACCTCTAATGTTCTCAAACAAAACTTCGCGTTTATCATGGATTTTTTTAGTTAATTCACTAAACTTATTCCATATCTCATCACGGTGTTCTTTAGAAACTGGACCGATATCTTCTTTCCAGATTCTATGTAAATCTTGTAATTCTCTAAACGCTTTGCTTACATCAGCTTCATTAACTAATTCTTCTACGCGAGCTACAATTTTTTGTTTTTGTTCAAGATTGTGTTTAAAATCTAAATCTCTGGCTTCACGATCTAAATGCAAATAATCATAAAAATTCTCTACATGAAAATGGTAGTTATTCCATACGTGATTGTACTTGTCTTTTGGGATAGAACCAGCATTTTTCCATCTTTCTCTTAATTCATTAAAATGTTTAAGAGTATCTTTTATGTTTTCTTGCGGATTAATAAGCTCTTTTAATTCCTCAACAATAGCCAGTCTATTTTCTAAATTTGATTTTAGATTGGTTTGTAGATTTTTAAAATGTGCATTTCGATGATTTCTGAATATATTGTAATATTCATCGAACTTCGTTTTTAATGGAGAATGATATTGAAATTCTTCATTTGGATCTTGATTCTCAGCATTAAATTCTTCTCTTTTTTCTTCGATAAGATGATTATACTGTAGTAAAAACGATTTCTTTATTTCTTCAATATGCTCTTTTACAGACATAACTTTGTCTGAAGAAACTAATTTTTTTAGTTCAGCAACAAGTTCGTCAAGCGAAAAAGTATTATAATCTTGCATCGGAAGGTCGTGACGCTCTTTTAGAGTTTCGTCTTCACTTTCTTCAGCATTAGAATTGGTTATTGCATCTAGTGCTGTCTGATTTTGAGTTTCAGCAACAGCTTCTGTATTCGATAATTCTTCCTCAGAAAGAGTTATTGTATTCTCAGATTCAGGCACAATGTTCTCTGCTTCATTTTCAATAATTTCAACCGAAGTTGTCTCACTGTTTTCAGCAGAATTTGCAGATCCATTTTCTAATTTTCCATCTGCATCTTGCAGGTTATCATTCTTTTCTTCTAACATCTTGTCAATGTATAAGGTTTTTACTTTAAATCTAGAGCGAAAGATAGTAAAGGTGTTCGGAACTACAAAATAAATCCCTTATTTATAGTGTGTTTATGTTTAAAATTCTTACTAATGGGTTGTTTTTGAGGAGATAAAAGAGATTGAGATTAGTGTAGAATATTTAAAATATTTTGATTTTTTTGTCTAAAGTTGGTTTTAGAGCTATTTTATGTTCGAAAAACGTTTTACAATTGTCTGATAAGTTTTGCCTCCATTTTTTAATTTTCTTTCTTGTGTTTCAAGATTTACCGTGTATAACCCAAATTTTTTGGCATAACCTAAACTCCATTCAAAATTATCGATTAGTGACCAGTAGTAATATCCTCTTACATCATAACCATCTTTTATAGCTTCGGATATGGCATATAATTCTCTTTCTATAAATAAACTTCTCCTGTTATCTTTGGCATCGGCAATACCTGTTTCGGTAATAATAATTGGTTTCCTGATGCGTGACATTCGTTTTATGGCTCTGTAAATTCCTTCGGGATAAACGGTATAATCCATGTCGGTCATTTCTTCGCCAGCTACTGGCGAAAACATTTTTTCATGTTCTATAAATTTGAAAGTTGTAGCATAATGTGAATAGTAATTAAGCCCCATAAAGTCGATTGTATTGGGAGCATCTCTATCAATGTAATTTACATTGGCTTCAAACGGAACGCCAAAATGATATTTCCCAGTTTCAAAAAAGTTCAATGATGAATTGTTAAAATTATCATTGGCAACTAAAGCTCCAATCCAATCGAGTAAATTCCATCTGTTTTTAGGCTCAAAAAAGAAAATGTCTTTTACAATACCTATTTGAGATTCCTTGCCATTTGGTAAAGCTTTCAGCATTTTGTAAGCTTGAGTATGCGCAATTAGGATGTTTTTTAAAACTTGCCCAGCAATTTTAGAGTTCTTTTTGCCCGGAGGAAATATATCTGACATAAATGCCAAATTGGTGTACACATTAATTTCATTAAATGTTGTCCAAAAAGTAACCCGATTACTGTATCTATTAAAAACAGTTTTTACAAATAATAAAAAATAACTGTTATTTTCTTCTTTTTCAAATCCTCCTTTATTCATAAACCAAAGCGGTTCTTCAAAATGGTGTAATGTGATGTTTGGGATGATTTTCTTGGCTAATAAGCTATCAATTACATCTGAATAATGCTGAATTGCTTTTTCGTCAAATTTGTCTTCTTCGGGGTTTATTTTGCTCCATGATAAGGAGAAACGATAGGAGTTAACGCCTAGTTCCTGCATGAGTTCGATATCTTTCGGGTATAAGTTCCAATGATCTGTGGCAAGTCCAGCTTTGTCACCATTATCAATGCGGGGTTTACCATCTTTATTTTTTTGATTTTCGCACCAAGACCAATTACTATTCGTATGTCCGCCTTCGACCTGATGAGCGGCTGTTGCAGTTCCCCAATGAAAATCTTTAGGGAAGTTTAAATCATGTGTATTTTTCTTAGTCCAATCCCAACTTATAACGGGGTATTTTATAGAAAGATAAATAATTATAAGAAGATATAGTATTGCTATTACAACGAGTACTTTTAAAAATATATTCATACTTTATTTATCTGTTTAACAGAAACAAAGCTAGGGTATTAAGGTTAAGTGATTATTTTATGGTGTTATGTTAGTATTAAAAAACGGCAATTAATGGTTGTGTTGTTATGTTTCGCTATAGTCTGGAAAAAGGAATGTGGATGACACGGATTTACAAAAGTAAAAACGCGGATAAAAACGGATTCTACTTGTTATTCTTAAAATCCGTGTCATCCGCGTTCAATTAAGCGAGAGGCTTCAGAATAGTCGTAAAACAAAAAAAAAACACAATCTTGCAATTGTAGTCTTTAATATTATTTTTGGAAGTATTTTATTTATTCCATATTTTCCAAGCTTTTTCGGCTTGAAAAATAAGCATATCGTATCCGTTTTTTATTACGGCTCCGTTTTCTTTTGCTTTTTTAAGAAATGTTGTTTCTTCAGGATTATAGATTAAATCGTAAGCGATGTGTTTTTTTGTAAAAAACTCGTACGGAATTGCTGGATAAGCTTCAATATTTGGGCTTGTACCAACGGGTGTACTATTGATTATAATTTGGTAATTATCAAAAGTTGTAGCGTTGATTAAATTATAATCTATGATGTTTTCTTTGGCTTCGCGAGAAACAAAGGTGTATAAAATCCCTAATTCGTCTAATGCAAAAGCAACTCCTTTAGAAGCGCCACCTGTACCTAAAATCAATGCTTTTTTGTGGTGTGGTTGCAATAAAGGTTTTAATGATTTTTTAAAACCATAATAATCGGTGTTGTATCCTTTTAATTTTCCGTTTTTGGTAAATTTTACTGTGTTTACAGCACCGATTAATGTGGCTTTTTTTGATAGTTTATCTAAAAAAGGTAGTATTTGTTCTTTGTAAGGAATTGTTACATTCAATCCTTTTAAATCGGGATTGTTTTTTATTAATGCTGTAAAAAAGTTAATTTCCGGAATATCAAAATTCTCATAACTACATCCTTTAAAATGTTCGTCGTTGAATTTTTCGGTAAAATAACCTTTTGAAAAAGAGTAACTAATATTTTTTCCTAATAAGCCAAAACGCCTTTTTAAAATATGAATCATTATTGTTTTTTATGTTTTGTAATATAATTTTGTACCGTTTTTTTAGTCCAAACCACTGGAAATAAGTCTTCGATTAAAATATAATTGTCAAAATTTAATCGTAATCCATTACTTAAGTGAAATTTGGCTTTAGTATTGTCTTGTATCATAAAATACAATCCTGCTAAACGGTATTCGACTTCGTTTTCTTCTGGGAAATATTCAGTTGCTTGCAATAATGTTTGAATTGCGCTTTCGAATTCGCCCAAAAACTGAAGGATATCTGTCCAGAACAACCAAGTATCTAGTGCATGATCACCAAATTCGACTGCTTTTCGGTAGCCAAATTCTGCTTCTTCAAAAAAGTTCATTTGTTTGTTTATCATCGCATAGCGTTTCCAATACAAACGGTTTTGATTGTCGATTGCTAATGCTTTATTAACAAAGAACAATGCTTTCTGGAAGTTTTTTTGGCGTACATAAAAGTCGGTTATGGCAATCCATCCTTTGTCTAAAAGTGGATCTTCATGTACAGTTTTATTGTAATATTTTAGCGCTAAAGCTTTATTGCCTAGTTTCTCGTAACATTTTCCTATTCTTAATAATGCATACGATGTTGCATCATCTAGCTCGATGGTACGGTTGTAGCTTTCTATTGCTTCGGCATATTGTTTTAAACGTTCGTAAGCTTTGGCTCTTTCCATGAATGCACCAAGAAACTCATCGTCGATTAAAGTTGCATAATCAAACGCACGGATGGCGCTTTCATATTCTTTTACGCCATAATGCAAGCGTCCTAGCTGATGCCAAGCGATTTCGCTATAAGGATTTTTGTTTATGTATTGGTTTAAATAGGTAATTGCTTCTTGATTTTGATCTAAAAACTCAAAACAATATACTACGTTGTATAAGGCCGATTGGTCTTCTAAATCTTCTTCCAGACATTTGATAAAGCTATCTTTTGCCATTTCAAGATTGTCCATAAAAAGATATTCCATACCGATTAAATTGTACACGTCGGCAAAATCATCTGTGTATTCTAAAGCAATTTTAAGTAATTCGACTGCTTTTTCGTGTTGATCTCTTTTAGAATAGATGTTTGCTTTCTGGATGTAAATTTCTTCGTTGTTAGGTTCGATTGCGTACAACTCGTTCAAAAGCTTTTCGGCTATTTCGAGTTTGTCGTCATACACCAGCATCTCTACTTGTACTAATTTTAAGCCTGTAGATTTAGGATGTTGATCTAGTGCTAGTTTTAAGGCCTTTTTTGCTAAATTAGCCTTGCCTATGTCCAGATAATGAAGGATAATCTCTTCAAATTCTTCTGAATCAAAAAAGAGTACTTTGTTAGTTTTTAACATAGACTCAAATTTGGATAGGGATAGGTTATAATCTTCTTCTTCGTTGCTTAATTGCATACTTTATTTTTTTGATATTAGCCTATTATAAATTTAGGCAACATGTTTTTGTTATGTGGGGAAGGAGGGAATTGTTGTGAACAATTTAATTAACAATATTTGCAGTACCTGCAATCAGTTTCTAGGTGGGTTTTTTATAAAACTGAAAGTATTAAATTCGTAAATATTCTTTTGTCAACGATATGCTTTAGCCCAGATAGAAGCGATATCCTTTTGTTTTTTTCTTTAAAAAACAAAAGATATAAGCGGATAGCTGGAAATAGCTCCTAATTATTCTTTTTGCTTCATTATTTCATCCATTACATTTAGGATGATGGCGCAACCTTCTCTTATTTCTTCTTCAGAAATTGTTAACGGAGGTGTAATACGTATGGCACATCCTTCAAACAGCAACCAGAATAAAATAAGCCCTTTGTCCTGACAGGTTAAAATAACTTCGTTTGTTATTTCGGCACTTTCTGTCATGGCGGCAAGCATTAATCCTCTTCCTCTAACTTCCTTAATCAAAGGATGTACCAAAAGTGTTCTGATGAGTTTTTCTTTTTCTAATGTTTCGGGCATTAGGTTTGTCTCAGTAATTTCTTTCAAAGTTGCCAAACAGGCTGACGCAATGACAGGGTGGCCCCCAAAAGTGGTTATGTGTCCGAGTTTTGGATTTTCGGTAAGCAGATCCATTTTTTCTGCCGATGCTGTAAATGCGCCTACTGGCATTCCGCCTCCCATACCTTTTCCCATAACTACAATATCGGGAACGACTTCGTAATTCTGAAAGCCAAATAGTTTTCCTGTTCGACCAAATCCTGGTTGAATCTCGTCGACTATCATCATGGCTCCAACTTCGTCGCAACGTTTGCGTACTTTTTGAAGAAAATTATTATGTGGCTCTATAAATCCTGCTCCTCCTTGTATTGTTTCGAGTATTATTCCGGCAGTTTTTGTGGTTATTTTTTGTAAATCTTCTTCGTTGTTAAACGTAATGAAGTCGACATCTGGAATTAAGGGTCTAAAAGCTTGTTTGCGCTCTTCGAATCCCATAACACTCATTGATCCCATTGTATTGCCATGATAGGCGTTATGACATGATATTAACTGGCTACGTCCTGTTGTTCTTCGGGCTAGTTTTAGTGCGCCTTCAATTGCTTCGGTTCCTGAATTTACTAAATAGGTTTTATTTAGTGATTCGGGAAGGAGGGAAGCCATTAGTTTGCAATACTCTACTGCTGGACTTTGCGAATATTCTCCGTAGACCATTACATGTGAATATTTGTCTAACTGATCTTTTATTGCTTGATTTACTCTTGGATGCTGGTGACCTAATGTACAGGCTGAAACACCTGCTACGAAGTCTAAATATTTTTTATTATTGGTGTCGTATATGTAGGATCCTATGGCGTGCGAAACTTCCATTCCTAACGGATATGGTGATGTTTGTGCTTGGTATTTTATAAAATCTGGATTCATTTCTTTTTAAGGTACTAAGGTTCTAAGTTACTGAGGCGCTAAGGCTCAAAGGGACAGAGGTTTTCTAGTTTAATGTTTTAAACTGTTATTATTGTTATTATTGTTATTAAAAACGGTGATTGAAAACTGTCACTGCGACTGCATACTAAAAATTGAGAGTATATACTACTTCTTGGTCTTAGTTGTCTTAGCAGGTTTTGCTGCTGGTTTTTTCTTGTCGTAATCGAGTGTTTCTTTCCTTACTTTCATAGGAACATTTTCTTTGGCATTTTCGTCTTTTCCTTCTTGGACTAATTTGTCGTTTTCGTCGTTTTCTTCTTTTGTGAAAATATCATCTTTAGACTTTATCTTTTCGTCTCCTCGCCAAACCATACCTCTAAGTTTTCGAGCATTTTCGGGTAATTCGGCTTCGGGGAATATATCTCCATCTACTTGATTGAAGAATGTAATGGTTTCGATAGCATTGTTTTCTAAAATAAGATTGATTTTGCTACTTACGTTTTTATTAATTCCTATGAGTTCATTGGCATCATTCCGCATATAATAAATTACTTCGGTATTTTTTATGACATCAACATCGTGTAGTTTTCCGTCCCTAAATTTTCCGAATAAATTTAATCCCTTGACTTGATTATAGCCAGTTCCCAAGGTATCCTTGGAGATTATAAAGGTGTTATTGAGGACTTTGAGCGAGTCGAGTTTTTTGGTGTTATTATCGCCAATAAGATGCATAATATCGCCTGTAATCTGGCTTTCGCCGTTCCAGAGTATTGGGTTTCCTATTAGTTTTGTTAAGGCTGTTCTGCTATTAGAGTGTATCGAATCGCATTTTCCACTCATATCGGTTTTAAAAAAACGAACATTGTTAAAAGCACGAATGATTCGATCACCTTCTTTTCCTGTAATCATTAGCCTTTTTCCGTGTATGTAAACGGAATCGTTATCGACAAAGTTTATTGCAACGGCTCTCTTAGTAACAAACATAGAATCTTTTTGTTTGTATATTTCGGCATAATGACCTTTTACTATTCCGCGATTTATGGAGTCTGTAATTTTTACATTTCTAGTTGCCGATGCAAAATCTTTATTTCGGTCGTAGTATAAACTATCACCTTCTATTAGGCGGGTATCATAGCGAATGTATGATTTCCGGAGAAAATGTGCCAGATTTTTTTTAGTATCATAAAACCCTTTTTCGGTATAGATATAATCGGTTTTACTGGTAATTGTAGATGGGCCAAATAGATAGGAATGTCCAGAATTACTATAATAATCTAAGTGGTTTGATTTTATAACACATTTAGGATTGGTAACCGTAACTGCGGTTAGGAATACAAACTTTTTTTGTTCGGCATAATATCTTCCTGATTTACTTTCTAAAGTGTTGTCTTTGTTGATAATAGTTCCTTTAGAATTATAGAATACTTCCTGAACGTTTCTGTCAAAGTTTATTGTGTCTGTTTGTAATGTTGCATCTGGAGAACTCATAACAGCATTTCCTGTTGCAAATGCTTTTTTAGAGTTTCCGCTATATTCTGCGTATTTACTATTTAAGAATAAGGTGTCACCTTGTACTATTTGTACATTTCCAAAAGCTTTTAGGTAATTTTCTCCTTGAAATAAATAAGCTTTATTACAAGTTAAAACCACACCATCGTGATTTACTTTTACGTTTCCGGTAAGTAAAATGGCGCCTGGCATTTCGATTTCATTCCTGTCGACAAAGTCAGAATGCTCGATGTTAATTATTTTTGGAGCTTGTGCCATTCCTAAATTAACACTTAAAATTAGCAAGCAGCTATATATGAAAAAGAGTGATTTCTTCAATTGATTAAATTTTTGTCAAATTTATGAAAAAGGAAACAACCTTAACAGATATTAGGATTTATTTATAACTGATATTATTTGATAGGGCTAAACTTTTTTTACCACGAACTATACGAATTTTTGCGAATTGATTTGTTTTAATTCTATTAAAAGTCCTAAACACATTTTCTTAGAATAACTGACGAGAAAAGAAACGCGGATAAAACAGATTCGCTTAAGTAAAAACGCGGATAAAAACAGATTTTTTAATTTGTTGCAGAAAAAGAAATTAACCGCAAAGGGCGAAAAGGTTTACGCAAGGTTAGCAAAGATTTGAATCTATTTAATTCTTTAGTTTGTGGGGGAAAGGAACGCGGATAAAACAGATTTGCTTAAGCGAAAACGCGGATAAAAACGGATTTTAAAATCATTCTAATCTTTTTAATCTGTGGTAAAAAGATTTAAACGCAAAGAACGCAATGATTTACGCAATCCCGAAGCGTCGGCAGCAAAGTTTTGAATCTGTTTAATCATTTTAATCTGTGGCAAAAATTAATAGCAAAATAATTGTTTACGCAATCCCGAAGCGTCGGGAGTAAAGTTTCAATCCTTTGAACCTTTGTAGCTATGAACCTTTGCACCTTTAATAAAAAGTTTAAGTTATCAACAAATAAATATACTAACACGTTGTAGTGTTAGTAGCGAAACCGTTTTTTTAGTTAAATTTTATTCTGCCATTTTATGTCTTAAAAAATAGATTAAATTTAAAAACTGGTTAATACATTTTGGTATTAAAAATTAATAAAAGCACACTATATAAACATGATAAAAGCACGTATTCTTATAGCAGGTATTACCGCAATGGTATTAGTTACTGCATGTAAAACAAAAGATATAAAATTAAATACGGACAAGAGGGAGGTAGTTTCAGGAAATAAAGTTGTTGTATATCAGGTTTTCACCCGTTTGTTCGGGAATACAAATACCACAAATAAACCTTGGGGAACTATTGAAGAGAATGGAGTAGGGAAGTTTAACGATTTTACCGATAAAGCACTACACGAAATTAAAGATTTAGGTGTTACCTATATTTGGTATACTGGTGTTCCTCATCATGCGCTGGTTCGTGATTATACTGCATTTGGAATTTCTAATGATGATCCCGAAGTGATAAAAGGTAGAGCAGGATCACCGTATGCCGTAAAAGATTATTATAATGTAAATCCTGATTTGGCAGTTAATCCAGCCAATCGCTTACAAGAATTTGAAGCTTTGATTGTACGTACGCATAAAGCAGGCTTAAAAGTAATTATAGATATTGTCCCCAATCATATTGCGAGAAAGTATGAAGGCAAAAACAATCCTGTAGGCGAAAAAGATTTTGGCGCCAATGATGATGTAACGGTTGAATACAAACGTGATAACAATTTTTATTATATACCAAATACCCCATTTCAAATTCCTGATAATGATGTTCCGTTAAACGGTGAGAAAAATGCGCTTGTAGATGGGAAATTTGGTGAAAATCCTGCAAAATGGACAGGAAATGGTTCGCGTAAAGCCAAACCTGATCAAAATGACTGGTATGAAACAGTTAAAGTAAACTACGGAATTCGCCCTGATGGTTCTAAAGATTTTCCTGAACTTCCTGCTGATTTTGATAAAAAATCATACCAAGAGCATTATAATTTTTGGAATGATAAAGATGTTCCTGATTCTTGGAAGAAATTTAAATCAATTGCTTTGTATTGGACAGATAAAGGTGTTGATGGTTTCCGTTTTGATATGGCCGAAATGGTTCCTTATGAATTTTGGAGTTATATGAACTCAGCGATTAAGGTTAAGAACCCAAATGCTTTCTTATTAGCAGAGGTGTATAACCCTAAAGAATATCGTAATTATATTCACTTGGGTAAAATGGATTATTTATATGATAAAGTAGAAACGTATGATAAACTGAAAGACGTAATTAGAGGAAAATCTTCGCCTGACGAGCTTTCGGGTATTCAGCATAATATGTCAGATATTGAGCATAATATGCTTCATTTTCTAGATAATCATGACGAACAACGTTTGGCAAGTTCTGAGTTTGCTGGAACTCCAGAAAAAGGAAAACCTTTGATGGTAGTTTCTACAACAATAAGTACTTCGCCAACGATGGTTTATTTTGGACAGGAAGTAGGAGAAGCAGGAAATGAAAATGCTGGATTCGGAAAACCTACAAGAACTTCGATTTTTGATTATATCGGCGTGCCAAATCATCAGCGATGGATGAACAATGGCAAATTTGACGGAGGACAACTTACGCAATCTGAGAAGGATTTGAGAGATTTTTATAAGCGATTACTAAATTTCTCGATAAAGAGTTCTGCGTTAATGGGCAGTTTTCAAGAAATTCAAACTGTAAACAGAAAGAATACTTCAGGATATGATGCGGGTATTTATTCTTATGTGCGTTGGTCAAATAATCAAAAACTAATTATTGTAGTTAATTTTTCTGCGGATAAAACAAGTGAATTTGAATTGAAAGTTCCTGTGGATGTTATTGCTAAATGGAAATTGAAAGATGGAGAATATACGCTTACGGATCAATTGTATTTAAAAGATAAAACTAGTTTGGTTGTGAGAAATGGTGAAGGAAAAGCTAAAGTTAAATTAGCGCCATTGGAGTCGTTTATTTATGAATTGAAGTAGATTAATATTTTTGTTAAAACCAAAAAAAAGCTGATACAAAATGTATCAGCTTTTTTTTTTAGACTTTTCTAACCTTGGTTAGAGCAGTTTTATAATTTTCGTTTATCTTTTCCCAATTAATGATATTGAAAAAAGCATCGACATAACTATTTTTTCTGTTTTGGTAATCCAGATAATAAGCATGTTCCCATAAGTCCAAAGCTAGAATTGGAGTTCCAGAGATTAATGCGTTTTTCATTAAAGGATTATCTTGATTTTGGGTTGTTGTAATTTGTAATTTCCCAGCTTTATCTACAACTAGCCAAACCCATCCTGATCCGAATTGTTTTGTTGCTTCAGCTTTAAATAAATTTTTAAAGTTATTATATGAGCCAAATTCTTTATTCATTGCACCAGCCAGTGTATCTGTAGCTTGTTCAGCTTCTGGTTTTGGAGTCATACATTTCCAATAAAGGGAATGGTTATAATATCCACCAGCATTATTACGAAGATTTGCATCATTTAAATCTAACTTGCCTAGAATTTGCTCAATCGTCATATTTACATAATCAGTATTGGCAATTGCTTTATTTAGGTTATTAGTATAAGTTAAATAATGTTTTGAGTAATGTGTCTCCAGAGTTAATGATCTAATATTTGGAGCTAATGCGTTATATGCATACGGAAGTTTTTCTAGTAGAAAAGCTCCTGGATTTGCTTTAACTTCATCTGGGCTCCCAATTATTATTTTTTCATCCTTTGATGGTAGAGGAACTTCAACGACTTCAGTTAGTTTATTGTTATCATTACAAGAGAGAATCGTAAATGAAATCAAGATAAAAAACGAAAATTGAATACTATATTTTTTCATAAAATATCTATTTTGTTATTAGTGAATTAATGATTTCTATATAATTTTCTTTGGCTTCGTCTACACTTAAATGACTAATTTGAATCCACGCATTTGTTTTAAAAGCGTTTCTCAAGTCAAAATTTTCAGATTGGCTATACTTTGCAGTACCAAAAGTTGCTTGTTTATAAAAAGCATACAGCCTCAATTGCACATCTTGTGGCAGTGAGGCTTGTGTCATTTTGGAAGCAATTTCTACAGCCTCTAAAAATCGTGTATCTAAATCTTTTTCAGTCATTACCCTTTTGTAGCAATAATGGTTTTACCCCCAATTGCTTTTTGGTCTAATACAACATTAATAGGTGTGCCCAAAGGTAAGAAAATATCTACTCTTGAACCAAATTTAATAAAACCTGCATCTGTTCCTTGTACAACTTGCATTCCTTCTTGTGCATAATTCACAATTCGGCGTGCTAATGCACCTGCAATTTGTCTATATAAAACTTCTCCGAAAGTTTTATTTTCGATTACAACAGTTGTTCTTTCGTTTTCTTCACTTGCTTTTGGGTGCCATGCAACCAAAAATTTACCAGGGTGGTATTTACTAAATTTTACAATTCCGTCTAATGCATAACGAGTAACGTGTACATTAATAGGCGACATGAAAATTGAAATTTGTAGGCGTTTGTCTTTAAAATATTCACCTTCGTAAACTTCTTCAATTACAACAACTTTACCATCAACAGGAGCAAGAATCTGATTGATATCTTTGATAACTGTTCTTTTTGGGTTTCTAAAAAATTGCAATATTATGATTAACAATAATAAAGCACTAATCTGAATCAACATTTTAAGCCAATTGATATCAATAAAATGATCAGTTAATAAAAGTACAACACTAACGAATATAGTGCCTAATAAAATGGATTGGGTTCCTTCTTTATGAAACATAATTTAAAATTTGGTAAAATAAAAATACAATTGGTGCTACAAATATAACACTATCTAATCGATCTAGAACGCCTCCGTGTCCAGGCATTATTGTTCCGCTATCTTTAACTCCAGCTATTCTTTTAAATTTTGATTCAATTAAATCGCCGATAGTACCAAAAACACCAACGATTAAAGCGATGATTGTCCATATTAAAATAGACATATCACTAAAGTTAGCGTTAGGTTTGATATATAATTTTGAAATTAAATAACCTGCAAAACAGGCAAAAACAACTCCGCCAAGAAACCCTTCGATGGTTTTTTTTGGTGAAATACGTTCAAATAATTTATTTTTTCCAATAGATTTTCCTACCAAGTAGGCAAAGGTGTCATTCGTCCAGATAAGAATAAATAATCCAATAATGATTTTTGGATTATAATCTTTTATTCCAAACGAAATTTTAGTAATAAAAATAAAAGGCAATGTAATGTATCCTAATAAGTAAAGATATTTAGATGCTCGACTTATTGTTTGAGTATCATCAAATAAAAACACAATGCATTTTACCGATATCAATAAAGTAATTACTAATAAAGCAGTGTTTAATTGATCTACATTGATGGTGAATTTAATATCTTCTTTTAAAAATTTATTGATGTAATTTTCAGTTTCGCTTTTATAAAAACTTAGGAGTGATATGGTTGAGTAAAACACAGAAACAAATAAAATTGAAAATATTTTATTAATGTGAGCCAGATTACAAAATTCGTAAGTTGCAATAATTAGAAAAACACCGAAAAGTAAAATAAAACTTTCCGTTGAATATAGGATAGACGTTAGTAGTAATACTATATAAACGGCACCAGATAGAGCTCTCTTGAGGGTTTCATTCATCTTACAGGTCTTCTAAGAGCAATAAATACAAGTTCTTCGCTACACTTCCGTATTGCGTAAAGTCTTCTTCTTTTGCTTTTTCGAAATATTTTATAGTGGTAATATTGGTAGGGTAATCTCTTTCGTACTTACGTTTTATGGCACTAAGACCATCACTTTTAGCAGTAAGAATTTGACTTGTAGTTGCAAGAATAACAATATTTATAGGCAACTCGTTAGGTTTGTTCTGTTTAATTTGTTTTGATGAAAACAATATAGAACCTTCTTCTGCAATTAGATTTTCACAACTAGCTAATAAGAATTTAGGATTAGTTGGTCTTTGGTAAATTAATTTATTCTCTTCTAGCAAATGAAATAAGGCGGGCTCATAACATGCGGCTTCACTTTCAAACCAATCATTTTCTTCTAGGATATTTTCAAACTGTTCAGTTACTTCCTGAATATTTTCGCAGTATAAAAATTTACCTCCATTTTTTTTAAAATTGAAAATGAATTGTTCATCTATAGAAAGAGGATTCTCAGAAAGTGAATTGCTATATTCACTTTGATTCTCTTCATCAGATGCGTCATGGCTTGAACCAAATAATTTTTTAAAAAAGCTCATTATTGTTGAAATGCTTTACGTGTTAATTGAAAACGTTCAAAGATAAAAAAATCTTAATTCAAAAGTGGCTTTTGAATTAAGATTTTAAAAATAATTAAATTATTTGAATAGTATTACGAAACTACTTCTTCTAGGTTTTTATCAAAAGTACGTTTTCCGAAAATTGCTTCTAGGTCATCTTTAAAAATAACTTCTTTTTCAATTAAGATTTCAGCAAGTTGATTTAACTTATCTTTGTTGTCTTCTAATATTTTTATTGCTCTTTGGTATTGACCTTCAATTAATTCTGAAATTTCACGGTCGATAACTTTTGCAGTTTCATCAGAATACGGTTTTGAAAAGTTGTATTCGCTTTGTCCTGTTGAATCGTAATATGTAACATTTCCGATTTTGTCATTCAGTCCGTAAATCGTTACCATAGCACGAGCTTGACGTGTAACTTTTTCTAAATCGCTTAATGCACCAGTCGAAATTCTGTCAAAAGTTACTTTTTCAGCAGCTCTTCCGCCCATAGTTGCACACATTTCGTCTAGCATTTGGTCTGTTCTTACGATTTGTCTCTCTTCTGGTAAGTACCATGCAGCTCCTAAACTTTGTCCACGAGGTACAATAGTTACCTTAATAAGTGGTGCAGCATGTTCTAACATCCAGCTTACAGTTGCGTGTCCAGCTTCGTGAATTGCAATTGCTTTTTTCTCGTCTGGAGTAATAATTTTGTTTTTCTTTTCTAGACCACCTACAATTCTGTCTACAGCGTCAAGGAAATCTTGTCTATCTACAGCAGTTTTGTTGTTTCTTGCAGCAATTAATGCAGCTTCGTTACATACGTTAGCAATATCTGCTCCAGAGAATCCGGGAGTTTGTTTTGCAAGGAAATCTAAATCAAGACCTTCTACTTTTTTCAAAGGAGCTAAGTGTACTTGAAAAATTTCTGCTCTTTCACGAATGTCTGGTAAGTCTACAAAAATCTGTCTGTCAAAACGACCAGCACGCATTAAAGCTTTGTCAAGAACATCGGCTCTATTTGTTGCAGCTAATACAATTACGTTAGAGTTTGTTCCAAAACCGTCCATTTCTGTAAGTAATTGGTTCAGTGTATTTTCTCTTTCGTCATTACCGCCAGACATATTGCTTTTACCACGAGCTCTACCTACAGCATCAATTTCATCAATAAAAATGATTGCAGGAGATTTTTCTTTTGCTTGTTTAAACAAATCACGTACACGTGAAGCTCCAACACCTACAAACATTTCAACAAAATCAGAACCTGATAATGAGAAGAATGGTACTTGTGCTTCGCCAGCTACAGCTTTTGCTAATAATGTTTTACCAGTTCCAGGAGGTCCTACAAGTAAGGCACCTTTCGGTATCTTACCTCCTAAGTTGGTGTATTTTTCTGGGTTTTTCAAGAATTCTACAATTTCTTGTATTTCTTCTTTAGCACCTTCTAAACCAGCTACATCTTTAAATGTAGTTTTGATATCAGTTTTCTCGTCAAAAAGTTTAGCTTTTGATTTTCCAATGTTGAAAATTTGTCCGCCACCGCCACCAGCGCCGCCTGACATTTTTCTCATAATGAAAATCCAAACTCCAATAATAATGATAATCGGAAGTAAACTAATTAATATGTCACTCCAGTTATTTTTTTGAAGGAAATTAAAATCTTTCAGTTTGCCTTCGCTAACTGCTTTTTCTAATTTAGTTTGAAAAATCTGATCGTTACCAATTTCTAAAGTATAGTGAGGACCTTTGTTAGGTCTGTCAAAAATGTCTTTAGATACTTTTTTTTGCGCTGGATCCTTAAGTGCAGCAGCATTAAGATACACTTCAGCTTCAGCTTTATTGTATACAATTACTTTATCAATTTGTCCTTTTTCTAAAAAATCATTGAATTTAGAAGAGGTTAATTGGGCAGGCTCTTGTAAACTTGATCCTCCGGTTGCAAAACTGATAAATAAAAATATTAAAAGTATTGCGGTATAAATTAACCAAGGACTTATTTTAAATTTACTCGGGGTTGGATTATTATCTTTAGCCATTTGAAGAATGTTTCTTTAGTATTTGTTTTCGATTGTAGTTATTTTGGCATCTCCCCAAAGACTCTCGATATTATAATATTCTCGAATGTGTTTTTGAAATACGTGAACAACAATGTGCACATAATCCATAAGAACCCACTCTGCGTTATCGGTTCCTTCTATATGCCATGGTTTGTCTTTTAATTCTTTTGATACAGTTTTTTGTATTGAGCCTACGATGGCGTTAACTTGGGTATTCGAATTTCCGTTGCAAACGATAAAATAATCGCAAACTGCTGCGTCTATTTCCCTTAGGTCTAGGATACTAATATCATTTCCTTTTACTTCTTCGATTCCTTTGATTATGTTCGCTAACAGAACATCATTATTAACAGTCTTTTTCGCCATGAATTATTTTATATGAGTTTGTAAAGTTACCAATTTTTGTGATTATTTTTGAACCTTAACAAAATATTAAATTAAGTTATATAAATTATTTAGATGAAACTAATCAAACTCGATGCCATAGATTCAACAAATGAGTTCTTAAAATTATTAAGTAGCCAACAGGAGTCGGAGAATTTTACTGTTGTTACTGCCGAAAACCAAACAAAAGGGAAAGGACAAATGGGGGAGGTTTGGCGTTCTGACATAGGTAAGAATTTAATAATGAGTGTGTTGGTTAAGGATTTCTTGCTTGATAGTGAGCAGTTTTTTAATTTAAATATTATCTTTTCATTATCAGTAATAAAAGCTTTAGAAGAATTAAATATTCCTGATTTAAGTATAAAATGGCCAAACGACATTATGTCATATAATAAAAAGATTGGTGGTATTTTGATAGAAAATACGCTCAAAAGTGATGGCACTATCGTGTCAGTAGTTGGCTTAGGCTTAAATGTAAATCAGACAAATTTCGAAAATCTGCCAAAAGCTTCTTCATTAGCAGTGATTTGTAACGCCCAATTTAACAAAGAAAATCTAGTTGTTTCGATTGTAGAGATAATGAAAGAGAATATTCTCCTTTGGAACAAACGATCTAACTTCTTTTGGGGAGAATATTTTAATAAGTTATTTAGAAAAGGAGTTCCAATGCCCTTTAAAAATGTAAATAATAAAAATTTCATGGGAATTATTCAGGGAGTTTCTTCAATAGGAAAATTACAAGTTTTACTAGAAGATGACTCAGTTTCGGAATTTGAGATTAAAGAGATTAAGATGCTTTATTAAAAGAGGTACTAAGGTTCTGAGAGGCAAAGGCTCAAAGGTTTTATTTTGATTGTTTTTCATAGCCCTTAGTAACTCTGTGAAAAAATAAAATCACTTTGATTTTTTTAATCATAGACTTAAATAAAGTTCAAAAGTTTTTAAACTTGAACTTTTATTGTTTTTACGGTTTTAGATTTTAATTTTCTATTCCAGTATATTATATACAGCGTTCCTATGATTGATGGTGTTATCCATGTAATTATATTTCCAATGCCCAATCCAGCAACGATAAAAGCTGTTATTGAAGCGATCAGAGCGCCAATCATTTTTCCGATATGTTTGGATAACCAACCTTTATTTTTCTCCGAAAGATTTCTAAAATAAATAAAATCTTTCACAGTCATATAAAACCCAAATCCACCAAAGAAAGTAAATAAGATTCCGTTTTCAATGCTGTTTAATTGACAATATATTCCAAGTGAAATCATTATTACAGAGAAAAATAGCATAGTTCCTGAAGTTATCTTATCAGTTAAATCAGCTTTTGCCTTGTTTTTAAAAGTCAAAGCTCTATTTCCTGAAATAACCAGGTATATTGTAAATAAACCAATCAAGAATAAAAAAATATTGTGGTGTTTTGGAAAACAACAAACTATAAGTGAAAGAATCGAACTAGTTAGCATTCCGATAGAGAATAGTTTTCCCGTTTTTCGATGTAAAGGCTTTCCTTTTTTTACAATTACACTTCCAATTCCAGTAATTAATCCAATTCCTCCGAAAAAAGCGTGGATATAAATTAAAATCTTGATAGTTAGTTCCATTTTGATGTTATTTAGTTTGATGATTCAAACTTCTAACAATATTAATGTATTACATAAAATACATTACCGAACTGTTTCTTTTTAATGATGAATTGGTTTTTTTAAGGTACTAAGGTTTTAAGTAACAAAGGTTCAGAGGCTTTTAGCGACGTATTCAAACAAAAAGTCCGATTTAGCTTTGCTAAATCGGACTTTTAAATTTTATAATTATGAATTAACAATTATCTATTGTTAATTATAGTTTAGTCATATTGTTGGCTAGAGTTTCAATAAATTTACCAATAGGTCCTTTTATCATCATTGCCATCATTGGGTTGAATTCTCCTTCAAAATCAAGCTTTACAGCACTAGAAGTATCTGAAACAGTTTCGATGTTAGATACCAATGTAAATGGTAATTTGTCGCTTGCAGCACCCAAAACAATTTTGTTTGGAGCTGTTTTTTCTTTCATTTTTAATTTTATTTCCGGCATACCTTTTAATCCAAAAATAAAAGCATCTTCGCCAATTACTTCAAATTTAGCAATGTTATCTGGCATTAATTTTTCAAAATTTTTCACATCACTCAATAAATCAAATAATTCTTGAGCCGATTTCTGAACGGTAACTTTTGGACTTTCTAAGTTCATGTTTTATATTTTATTTAAATAATATCGTAAATTTTTGCAGCAAAGTACATAAGTTCTTTATGTTATTAAACTTTATAAAGTCCAGGTTTCAAAGCTGTGTCGGAACTAAATTTCTAAAATCTAGAATTTAAAATTATTCTTCTTGTCTCCAAACCGAAGGATTTACGCTCCATTCCTGCAAGGTAACCAAATCTTCTTCAGGAATATATTTTTTAGCGACAGCAAGGTTTAATAAATTCGAATAGTTACTTAGTGTGTATAAGTCGATTTTTGCATCCTGAAAGTTTTTCTCAGCAACATCAAAACCATAAGTAAATATAGCAGCCATACCCTTAATATTGGCTCCAGCATTACGTAAAGCCTCAACAGCAAGCAAACTACTATTTCCTGTGCTTATTAAATCTTCGACAACAACAACATTTTGTCCCTTTTGTAAAAAACCTTCAACTTGATTTTGTCTTCCGTGTTTTTTAGGTTCTGGTCTAACATATACAAATGGTAATCCTAAGCTTTCGGCAACAAGAATACCAATACCTATGGCTCCTGTAGCAACTCCAGCGATTACATCTGGCTTACCAAATTGTTTTTCAATGTTCTTAGCAAACTCATCTCTAACATAATTTCTGATGCTTGGAAATGAGAGAATTAGCCTGTTATCACAATAAATAGGTGATTTCCATCCCGAAGCCCATGTAAAAGGATTTCCTGGATTCAATTTAATTGCATTTATTTGCAAAAGCAATTCGGCTGTTTTTTCGGCAGTATCTTTATTAAAAATCATAGTACAAATGTATAAAGTTTTTGTGAACGACAAACCACTTTTTTTGACAAATGAAATCTCCAAAGAGACTAATTTTCAATTGTTCTTGTTGGAAAGTATTGACATAGAGCAAATTATAGTCAAAATGTTCCAAAATAAAATTCAAGCAGCGTATTTATATCATCCTGACGAAAAGGAAATTATGAAAACGTTAAAGTCAAAAATTCCTGTAAATAAAGCAGGAGGAGGACTAGTTTATAATAAAAAAGGAGAAGTGTTATTCATCTTCAGAAATGGAAAATGGGACTTACCAAAAGGCGGAATAGAAAAAGGGGAGGAGATCGAAGACACCGCCATGCGTGAGGTAGAAGAGGAAACAGGAGTTGGTAAATTAAGAATTACCAATAAATTACAAAAGACATATCACGTTTTTAAACGTAACGGAAAATACAAATTAAAAATTACGCATTGGTTCGAAATGCAATCCGATTTTAAAGGAACGCCACAAGGACAATTAGAAGAAGGAATCGAAAAAGTAGCCTGGTTAAGTCCCGTACAGATAAAAGAAGCACTTAAAAACTCCTACGAAAACATCAAATTACTATTCGAAGAAGAGAGTAAAATCGCTTAGAATAAACATTTGGGCGTGCCACCATATAAAGAAAGACCCAATGAGCCATAACGTTCATTGGGTCTTTTTTTATATGCTGTCGGGCTATACGCGCTACTTTGGTAGCTAGCTTTTATCCCTCACGCGGGATTCTGTTTGTGGTTATTAGTTTTTAGTCTTAGTTACGTTTTCGATTTCTTCGCTAGCGCGAGTGTCCCGCTCGTGACTATCTTTTTAAGTTTAGTTATCTAATTGATTTTGATTACGTTCACGAGCGGGACGCTCGCGCTAGCGGGCAATGACTATATTGGAAAGACATAAAAAAA
>NZ_NCWQ01000088.1:0-15108 GCF_002156885.1 Flavobacterium sp. AJR
CAATTACATCAGCAATTGGCGGATCAACTACGCTAACAATGTATGAGGATGGCAGATTTACTCCAGACGAAACATTCCAATGGTATAAAAATAATTTTATAATATTAGGAGCAACCTCGAGACAATATATGCTTACAAATTTAAAAGCTTCAGATTCAGGGGTGTATACTTGCAAGGCATATCATACGACTAATCCTGATATGTCTCCATTGGTACTAGAGAGAGAACCATTAACATTGAATGTAATTAACTGTACACCAATAGTTGGAACAATTATAGTTGTTAGATAAAAATTGCCTTTAAGTAGGTGTAATCAATAAATCAATACTATCTGTAAATTATAGGGTGATATAAAACCCTATGTCTACTTGCATAAAAAACATATAATTTTAATATGACAAACATTTTTAGAATAATAAAAAGAAAGATACTTACGCTTTGTCTGTTGCTTGTTTCATTATTTTCTTTTGCACAAGATTATAGCGATCAGCAAATTGGTTTTGATATTGTGCGAGTGGTAAGTGAATTAAAACAAAGAGGTCTTAATGATCCTGAAGAGCTTAGTCGGGAGCTTAAAATAATACGCGAATTACATGTCTTAGAATATCAATCTATAAAAAAAAATGAAGATGAAGTTTTGCAAAAACTGAACCTTTCACAAAACTCAAAAACTGAACTATTACGAGCCACTGTGGTAATTGATATTACACCATTAGAAAAAGATGCACTTTTAGCACTATACAATAGTACTAATGGAGCAAACTGGAAGAATAAACAAGGTTGGGATTTTAGTAAACCTGTTACTTCTTGGAATGGGGTTACGGGATGGTATGGACTTTCTGTAACTAATGGACATCTAACTTATATAAATTTAGAAAATAACAACTTAAATGGATACTTACCTACACAAATTGACCAATTAAAATATTTAACTTATTTTAATGTAAATGTTAATAAAGTTGCGGGTACTATTCTTCCGGAGATAGGGCAATTAGAAAATTTGGAAGTTTTATATTTAAATCAAAATGAATTAACGGGTAACATACCCTCAGCACTAGGACAACTTAAAAAACTACGTATTTTAGACTTAAGAGTTAATAAACTAACAGGAGAAATTCCAAGTGTTATAGGACAACTTAAAGAACTGCAAACTTTAAATCTTGGTACCAATCAATTAACTGGTAAGATACCTTCAGAAATTGGGCAACTTGAGAGGTTAGAAATGTTAGCTTTAAGTTACAACCAATTGGGAGGTGATATAATTCCAGAAATTACAAAACTTTCAAAACTTTCCTCCTTATTCTTACACTATAATCAACTGACAGGATCTATCCCCATAGGAATTGGGCAATTAGGTAGTTTGAAAGAAATCTATTTATATACTAATAAACTCAGTGGAACAATTCCAAAAGAATTAGGGTTATTAAGTAACTTAATTACTCTTTCATTAAACTATAACCAACTTACTGGAGAAATTCCCAAAGAACTTGGAAATCTGGCAAAACTAAAAACGTTGTATGTTTCTGTAAATCAGTTAACAGGTATGGTACCTCCAGAAATATATATGTTGTCACAATTGCAAGCTTTACACGTGGGAGAAAATCAATTAACTGGTATAATTCCGCAGGATATACATAAATTAAGCAATCTAACTTTCTTAGCTTACAATAATAATAAATTTTATGGGACTATTCCACCTACAATAGGCCAGCTAGCAAAACTTAATTCACTCTTTTTGCATGGTAATCAGTTTACAGGTTCTATCCCTCCAGAAATAAGTCGGTTAACTAATCTTACGTCAGCTTTCAATTTATCATATAATCTATTAGAAGGACCTATCCCAAATCTGGACAATATTGGATTATCAGCAAATTTTGGTCTGCATGGTAATAAATTTAGGTTCATCGACTTAAAATCCCAATATCCTGTTCTTAATAACAGAACTAAATTTACTTATAACATTCAAAAAGTAGTAGATGTTGCTAAAACAATAAATGGTGCTATTGGAACAAGTATCACAATGAAGATGTATGAAGATAATAGGTATTTG
Organism: Flavobacterium sp. AJR; assembly: GCF_002156885.1. Lineage (NCBI taxonomy): Bacteria > Pseudomonadati > Bacteroidota > Flavobacteriia > Flavobacteriales > Flavobacteriaceae > Flavobacterium > Flavobacterium sp. AJR. The sequence goes on from NZ_NCWQ01000088.1 coordinate 2,051, forward strand.
CCTGAAGAAACTTTTCAATGGTTTAAAAACGGTAAAATAGTTCCTGGAGCTACTTCAAGGCAATTTGTTATTCCTAGTATTATACAGACTGATGCTGGAAGTTATTATTGCGAAGCAAGACATCCAATACTTTCCAATTATAAAGAGACCATCGATTATCTGGTTTTAAAGAGAGCGCCAATTACATTAACTACAGCACCTTGTAAATCAGTAGTGGGAATAATTAAAGTTGTTAAATAATTACTGATGTAATTACAATTAAAAATAGTAAAACTATAATAGAGTACTACACATGCAACCTGCTGTTTTGATAGACAAAGTTGCATGAAAAATAATATATAAATATGACAATCAATTTTAGAATAAAAAAATATTGGGCTTCCATTATTTGTATACTATTTGGTTTACTGTCTTCTTTTGCACAGGAGCACAAATTTTATACTAAAGAAGATTACATTTTTTCGTTTGAAACTACGGCAACTGACTTAACCTACGTTTGGACTGTAACAAATAGTGAAGAGCAAATAATGGATACAAAAGAATCGGATAAAATAGATTCTTATTCTTATACTTTCACTGATGCAGGAGAATATAGTATCGGTCTGTTAGTTACTGATGTTAATGGTTGCACAACTACATTTAAAACCCTCATTAGAGTCGTTGATAAATATTGCGCTAAAGAAGCCATCAATTTTGCATTCGAAACAAAGTCTACTAATCTAAATTATACATGGACCAGTACAAACATTTTGGGTGTTATTGTACATACAGAAACAAATACGACTGGTTTATATACATTTAAACCTGAATTAGAAGGGGAATATGAAATAAAACTAATAGTAGAAGGTGCAGAAAATTGCGAAACTTTATTTTCTGAAAAAATTATTGTAGAGAGTTGTATCCCAGTTGTTTCTTGTGTTAAAAGCAATATATATGCACCAGAAATACAACGTTTGTTTCTCTCATTAATTAATAAGTTAGTGAGTACTCCTAATGGTACTGATGCCAATACCTACGCTTATAAAGAAATAGCGGCTTTATCGCCTTATATAATAGATTCTAAAGGAAAGATTTATAATTTTAGTAATACTAGTAGTGCCATAAGCTTCTCATTTTCGGAAACCGCTATAGGAAAAGATGTTCAACTACCTAAATCTATTTCGGGGGCTATTGCAAATATTGATTTAAGTAAATATACAGATGCTCTTGCAAAAAATGTTGCTATAATAAATTATAATAACGGTACGAGTAATTCAGATGGATATGTACGAAATATTGACTTTTGTGTATCTGAATTATCATGCGTATCTCATGTTGCGATTGTAGTAGATGAATCGGGATCAATTAATCAAAGTGCAGCTAATAAAATTAAAAAGCAATTAAAAGCATTCATTTTGCAACAAGCAAAAACAAACGATAATATAGGGTCTAATATTTATGTTTCGTTAACAGGAATGTCGGATAGTGATGAAAATACACGAACCGATTTTATACCTCCAACTAAATTAACCAATACTCCAGCGAGTATAAATAGATTCAATACCTGGATAGATACTTTTGGCAAAAGAAATGGAAAAACAGGAATTAGTGCGTCTTCAGATTATTGGAGAAGTGGTTTAGAAGCGGCTTTAAGCTACTCTATGCAACCAAATATAGTTATCATGATAACAGATGGTTGCCAAACTGCAGATGTTGGGAAGTTAAAAGAAACCATGAAAAAATTCAACAATGCTCCTGGTAGTGATCCTAAATTGCCACACTTATACGTTGTAGGAATTGAAAATGGATTTTATGTAGATGAAACTTTTTTTATAAATAAATTTTCATCGCCTACGGGAGATCCTAATAATAGCCAAAATAATCTTGTAAATACAGTAACAACACATCTTACCAAATCGTTGAAATTTTTATTTGATCTTCCGGATACACAATTTCCAAAATCAGATATCAATCAGTTTAATACAGGGACTTACTATGGGCATGCCGATTTTAATTTATTGGGAGCCGATGAGACTTATTTATCTGATAAGCTAGCTGATAGTAAAATAGTATGTGGTACTGCCTCGGTGAAAAACTTTTGTGATGACTGTCTTTCATTTAAACCCGAACCAGGTAAAGAATATATGTTGAGTGCCTGGGTAAAAGAAGAGTTATTAACTCAAGTTAAAACTTACGAAAATCCAGCAATTAAAATTATTTTTTATAATAGGAAAGAAGCTTTGGATATACCTGCACACCGAATAGATTCCTTATCAGTAAAAGCTGCTGGAAACATTATTGATGGTTGGCAGCGTATTGTACAAAAATTCAAGATTCCCGAAAAAACTATCACAATTGGGATTCAATTAGAAAACAATAGCCCTAGAATTCCAGTGTATTTTGATGATATCAGGATTCATCCGCTACAAGGCAGCGTGAAATCATTTGTCTATGATCCCGAAACATTCAAACTAATGGCAGAGTTGGACGAAAACAATTACAGTACTTTTTATGAATATGATAATGAAGGAGGTTTGGTTCGTGTTAAGAAAGAAACCGAAAAAGGAATCAAAACAATTCAGGAAACACGCTCTGGCAGCATGATAAATACAAATCCTTAAAAGATGTTTTACAAAAAAATAATATACGTATGGGCCATATTCAATTGTTGTTTGGCTCATACCCAGAGCGTAAGTGAAGTTTTTCAAAAGCTAGGAAAACAATATACTACCGCAATGCCTTTACAATATAAAACAAGTTATGCCTTGTATAAAGATTCTGATTCCAAAAAAATCGAAGAAAGTTATAATGGTATATTTTATAAAAATGAGCTCAATGAGGTTTATATGAAAATTGGAGACAGCGAAATTCTAAATTCAAAAAAGGTATTTCTTAAAATTAATCATTCGGAAAAAGCAATTCAAATCTTAAGTCCTGTGTCTAATTATTTAGGAGATTTTGATATGAAACCCTTACTTGATTTGTGTACCATTGAAAAATTCCTTGACTATAAATCCTATTGGGAAATAACGATGGTTGCAAAACCGTATTCCAGTCTTCCTTACTCAAAAATTGTAGTACAGATTACAAAGAATTATTTTATACAAAAACAAATCTTTTATTACAATACAGCAGTCAATTTCTCTAAAGATTATCGAAGACCTGATTCCCATTACCCAAGACTAGAAGTTACCAACACTAATTATAGCAGAAATCCAGTTAGTGCTTCTTTTTTTAATAGTGGTACTTATTTTACAAAATCGGATAAAAAACAAATCATTTTGTCCGAACGGTTAAAAAAATATGAGATTATCAATTAAAGAAGCATTTTCAAAAATTAAAATAAAAGATAGATATTATGTATATCAATAAGTATTTAATAGCATTTGTGTTTACACTTTTTTCATTGTTTACATTCGGTCAGCAAGAGGAGTTTTTAGGAGATAAAAAACAAGGAACTCAATTAAATGGGCAACCAACATTGCGTATTGTTGATCCTAAATTTACAGATTTAAATAAGCAAAATGTGTTTACCTCGATAAATTCAGTGGTATCAATTCATTTTGGTTTTAATGATAAATTGTCTGATTTAGGGTATAGCAGTATATATTATAGTGAAATTACATTAAGGATAATACCATTTGATAATTCAGGAAATGTATTGACTTCCTATAAGGATAACAAAAATGTACAAAAAACATACCCTAATCCCTTTTTGGTAACCTTAAAAATAAAACATGACAATGTAACTAAAGGGGCTCGTTTGGATGATTATGCCGTATATCAATTACCTGGTATTCATAAAGCCGATGTAAAAATTGAATCTATAAAATATTATGATGCTAATAATGCTATTATAGCAGTATCGAATTCTTCGGCCTATTTAGAACTAAAATTTAATACAGATCGCTATTATAATATGCAGTTGAGTGCGACTCAATTTACATCGGTGTTTCCGCTTACCCGTAAATTAGTAAAATACAACGGAACAAAAGAAGTAGAAGTTTACAAGGTTAGTGATGGTGCCGAAGAATTGGTTATTAACTGGACTAAAGATAAAAATGCACCCGCTGTAGAATATGAACTTGAATGGACATGGATTGACAATTACAAAAAAGAAGGTGGCAAATTAGCCACAAGTGAAGTTCCGTTAACAGAGCAAGATTTTAAGCTAAACAATACGAGAATTGAAACAAAAGACACTATTTATAGAATTCCTCTAGTATATTCCAATGGTTATTTGGTTTATAGAGTACGACCTGTAGGGAGATTCCTTGATGATATTACCAAGAATTTTTACGGAACATGGTCCTCAGGACTTACAGATTCATTTAAGATGATGAATGACTGGCCTCATATAGTCGAAATTAATCAGGAACATGAATTAGGAAAGAAAAACTGGCAGTACCAATCTTCTTTTGCAGAGGATGGAAAGAAAAAAGAAGTAGTAAGTTATTTTGATGGTAGTCTTCGTAATCGACAAACAGTAACCAAAATAAATTCAAATAACAATGCTATAGTTGGTGAGGTAATCTATGACAATCAAGGTAGGGCTGCTATCGAGGTTTTACCAACCCCCGTAGAAGCTTCTGGTATTCGTTTTTATAATAATTTAAATCTAAATTCGAAAAATACTACTTACACCCATAATGATTTTGATTGGGATAACCCTAGTGTTTTAAATTGTGTTCCCGAAGATGTTTCCAGCATGTCAAATATTGCAGGTGCAAGCAAATATTACTCTGAAAATAATTTACAAGTAGGCAATTACCAAGATTTGGTTGCTAATGCCAAAGGATTTCCTTTTTCTCAAATAGAATATACTCCGGATAATACAGGAAGAATAAAAAGAAAAGGAGGTGTAGGAGTAGATCATCAAATAGGTAAAGGGCATGAAATGCAATACTTTTATGGGCAACCCAAACAAGAAGAATTAAATAGACTTTTTGGTTACAAAGTGGGTGATTTTTCACGTTATAAAAAGAACATTGTTATAGATCCTAATGGGCAAACAAGTGTAAGTTACCTTGACCCACAAGGAAGAACAATTGCAACTGCTCTTGCGGGTGACAATAAAGAAAATCTTTTGTCTCTGGATGATGAAACAGATTCGACGCTACATTTAACAACAACTACGAATTTATTATCAAACAACGATAAATATGCATCTGGTAACAATGGTGTTTATGAAGATGGGGTACGATTAAACACGCCAGTATCAGTTATAAAAGAAGGCGAAATAAAATTTGAATATACCTTAAACAAACTAGTAGGATCTTATACAGATGATTGTTTAAACGGGAAACAATATCCATTTGTTTACAATTGGTCTATAGGTATGAAAAATGATTGTGCCGATGAATTACTTACAGGAACAGATGCCTTATCTTCAAAAATTGGAGTATTTAATACCAACTCTTTTAGTGCAGTACCTTTAAAAATAAAAAAAGAATATAAGGGACAATTTCAAAATAATTTTTTAAAAGTAGGTACGTATCCATTAAGCAAAGATATTCGTGTAGATTTGGAAGCATTAAACCAATATGCTGATGATTATATCACCGAATTAAAAAAGAGCGAAACATGTTTACCTGATTTAGTAGATTTAGAAGCAGATATAACAGTAGAAGATTGTAATGTAACATGTAAAAGTTGTGAAGAATCTTTGGTATGTGATAATCTTACTGTAGCAGAGTGTGATGCTTTTAAGTTAAAGTTTTCACCAGATGAGACTGCTCTGGGGAATATAGTTGCCAGAGAGCCTTTTATTATCTCAGCCGAAAATCAATATGTTATTAAAAACCTGAATGCTTTTTTTGTGTCAACCTCTTTTACTTACAACGGATTACAATTTGTTAATCCGGATATTAATCAAAAAGTAATACTTCCTAAAGTAGCAGATTTTAAATATGAGTTTAGAGGATTATTAGCAGGATGTCGAGAATTATGCAAACAGCCTATCAATGTATGTAATCTTAATCTGGATATGCTATTAGGAGATGTAAGCCCTCATGGGCAATATGGTTCGGTACAAGGAATAGAAACTCAGGATGAAGAAGATGATAATGATAACCAAAACCAGCTAGTAGCCAATACAATAGATCCACTAAGTCTATTTAATGATAACAATCAATTATTATATGGTGGTTATACCACAGTTACGGAGACTAATCCAGAAACAAATAAAACCGAAGAAATAAAAGTCCCTCATAACAACTGGAGAAACCCTTTTGGTGGATTTTATAAGGAAGAAGATGGAACACCATCAACAATAAGAGTACAACTTATAGGAGAAGGAATTTACAAGCCAAGTTTAATAGAAAATGCTATTGTAAGTAGAGATACTGAGAGTGATGATCCTGAGGTATTTGTAGTACAGCCTAAATATTTACGTTATACAGCTGATTTTATCAAACTGTGGAGACCAAGCTGGGCAAATGCATTATTGCCTTATCATCCTGAGTATCAGTATTACATCTATAACAGTGCATTTTGCAATAAATTAAATGATGACGGGTACAACTCAGACGGATTTGATGAAAAATTAGCCAATATTGATTTTTATGATTCAGAAAATCAGAAAGTTATTGATAATACCATCTTTGGATCAGATGGAATAATCGCAAATTTGATTAATGTAGATGCTCAGGGCTCTGATAGTGACCCATTTTATAATTCTATAAACAGCATCAGTAATATTGAATCTGAAAGTGATTATAGACTTCGTAAAGATTTAATGAAAGAAGCCTTAAATGAAAATTTTGATGGTATGCAATTAAAAAACGGCAAAAGGCTAAACATGTTAAAGGCAGCTTATTATTTTGCTGTTTATTCTAATGGAATCACGCCGGAGGTTGCTTATGAAGAATTCATAGACAAATCAAATAGCCGGTTGTTAAGGGACATCAATAGCATGAGTAATGTAAACATGAAACAAAGAATATGGATCAATTTCAGAACAAATTATACTGCGTTCAAACAAAAAACACGAACTGTTTTTGCTCATGTCTATGCCGCTAAAAACAACAATTATAACGATTGTATTGGTAATCCTGAAAGTTCAGATACTTTTGTTACGCTATTTAAAAAGTACACGGTAGCTACTCCAAATAATTTTGAAAGACTTACCGCCTTAATCAATACAGTACCCCAAATTCCGGCGGTACCTAATACAACTCCTGCCAGTACTGGGATTGAAGAGGCATGTTCAGATGTGACTTCGTCTTTTTATCAAAATAAAGAAAAAAGGTTTATTCCAGCCGATTTTAGCTTTGACTCCGCACTTACTGACGAGCAGGTTTTGACAGCCGTAAAAACACTTACAGAAACTGCTACCTATCGTGAAACAGGTAAATGTCCGAGAGCAAATGACATGGAAAATTTCCTTAACGGATTAGTCGATCCAACTATTCAAAGTCAAGGATTATTGGTTGATGGTTTAAAAACTACGAGTATGCCATTTTTAACCAAAGAACTTTTTGATGCTCATATAAATCCAGAGTTTAATTTAGAAACAGCAAGTGAAACACCAAAGATAAAGGGAACCAGAGATGCTCAGGGCAATCTGAACATAGACTTTACCTATAGAAACAATGCTATTGGAACTCCTATACAGCTGAGGTTTGTAAATAAGGAGTATATAAATGCATGTGGTGCAAAAGTAATTGCTCAATGGGAAGATATAATTGCTTTTAAAAATATTTATGCCTTGCCAGACTATGATGCCACTAATAATGTATATAAATTCCAGATTTTGGCGATTATAAAAAGAAAAAGCGGAAACGGTAATTGTACCTCACCAGAAGAAATAATTATCGAAGGTACTACAAAAGTTGCTATTAATGGGTGTGACAATTTAGCAGTTGCGCCCTGCGATAAAAAAGAAAAATTTAATAATGCCTTTAGAAACCTGGTATTCCATTTGCAGGCAGGCGGCACAATTAGAAACAATGATGTAAATATAACAACTGATCCCATTTTTACAGGAGATTATTTGTATACCTATTTTGGTATTAAACCAGGAGACATTGTAAAATGGAAAAATTATACAGATGGAATTTCTATCACAGTAAACGACAATAAACGTCTTATTATAGACCTTGCAGGTTATTCTTTAGGTACAAACCCTATTAGCAATATTGTTATTGGCGAATTACAAAACGACCAATATAATATGTTAAAACTTACGGAAAAAAAAGGGGCATTTTTTGCAAATAGGCAAATAGTTGCAAAAATCACCTCGGGAAACCCTAATAAACCACTTTATTTTAGCTGTTGTGATGAATGTGGCGAGTGGGACTATGATGGTGATGGTGTTGGGGATTTGTGTGGGGAAGTTGTTGAACAAACTATAGTTGGATGTATATCTAGTCCCGATAAAGAATTTGTTTATGAACAAGGTTTAAAGAATGCATTAAATGAAATAATAGCCAATAAAAATTTCAATATCGATCAAGACTCTTTTGGTAATTCAAAAGCAAATAAAATGTTTGAATTTATAAATAATTCAAAATTAATTGAGCATTTTCAGGTGTTAAGGAATTATAATATTACTTTTGAACAAAATTCTTTTAATTCTCCCATACAGCTGACTAAGTTTTATTGTCAAGTAGCTAATTGGAATACGAATTTAATTTTCTTTAGTAATAACCAAATTGAATCAAGCATACACTTAGCATTAAATTTATCATTAGTGCAGGAAATTATTTCTATAGATTTTATTGATTACATCAGAGCTCGGATAAAATATAAAAATTTAAGTAACGAATTAATTACCATTGAAAGAGTCATAGTTGCTAATATAAATTGGTCAACGGAAAGTTCAGGTTTTGGTAATGATTTTTGTTCATTCCTTTCCGATGATTATCCAGTAAAAAATCAACTATTGAAAAGTAATAATTTCAATTCAAATATTTTTTCTATGACTAGGGATTCTAATGGAGTTATAACAAATAACATTAAATCAGATGGTGGTTTATTAAAAAGTACACGACTATCTGTAATTCCAACATTTACAAACTGCAACACCTTCTGTATTCCACCAACAGTCGTTCCAATAATTTGTGGAGATAAATGGAATGAGTTTAAAACAAGCGTAAAGGCGATAGTTCCAGATTATGAAATTCCTGAAAATTTAAGCAAAGATGCTAATTATTTCTGCGAAGCAAATTTTGGGTATATCAGCACCGATTATATAGCCTATTTAACTAAACTGCAAATAACAACAGTGCAAAACCCGCTTTTTATAACAATCGCAGAGTTTGGCAGCACAAAACTAAGATACGGTAATCCCGATACTGCTGGGGTTATCGACCAATATAACATTTATGTAACAGCACAAAAAACGAATAAAACCGAGGAATTATCAACCTGGTCACAATTTGCAGATCAATATGTTATTAATAATAAAATATGTGCCCCAGCAATCATTGTACCTACATTTAGCCTGGAAGTTCCTGTAACCGAAACCAGAACTCCTTGCGAAATATATGCAAATACAGTAAAAGAATCGAATAAGCAAGAAATTAAACACGCTTTTTATGCTAATAAAAAAGCAGAATTTAAAGAACGTTATCTTAAAGCATCTCTGGAAGGATTAACCGAAACGTTAACTCAAAGTTCTCAAGACAAAGAATATCAGTATACTTTATATTATTATGATCAGGCAGGAAATTTAATCCAGACCGTTCCGCCAGAAGGAGTAAAAAGATTAGCTCCAACAACAGATGCAACTATAAATACGGTAAGAGAAACTACGCCCGAAAAAGACGATTTGACACTGGTAAATGGTGTTGCTGTAGCTCCAGATCATGCTATGAAAACCCAATACCGTTACAACTCGCTAAACCAATTGGTATGGCAAAAAACACCCGACGGAGGAATAACCCGATTTGCATACGACGCATTAGGAAGAATTGTAGCCTCTCAAAATGAAAATCAGAGAAAAACTAAGCCACTCTTTAGTTATACACGTTATGATGGCTTAGGACGAATTACCGAAGCAGGACAATTTGAAGTAAAAACTAATGGAGCATTAACAATTAATGACAACGGAAGACTTGTTTTTACAAATAACAATGCCCTAGTACCAGTAGATGCTATTGCAGATAAGTATCCTTATAATCAAGGAGTACTATTTGATCAGGTTACAAAAACAGTATATGATGTTCCAATGGCAGATACCAAAGAATGGTTTACAGCTTATGCAGATGATAATAACCATAAAAGAGTAACAGCAGTACTTTATTATGATCAATTAACAGCCGAAGTAAACGATATAAGAGCATACGATAAATACAGTAATGCAATAGTATACGATTATGATGTACACGGAAACGTAAAAGAGTTAATACATCATACCAATAATAACTCCGAGTTAAACAAAATTAAGCAAGACCGTAAGAAAGTGGTTTATGACTATGATTTAATTAGTGGGAATGTAAATAAAGTAACCTACCAGCCAGAGAGTACCAAAGATCAATTTATACATCGTTATGAATATGATGCCGATAATAGGATTCAGCAAGTATACACCAGTACTGATAATGTTATTTGGGAAAAAGAAGCTAATTATTTGTATTACGACCACGGCCCATTGGCACGTGTAGAACTTGGAGATAAAAAAGTACAAGGATTAGACTACATCTATACCCTGCAAGGCTGGCTAAAAGGAGTCAATTCCGAAAGAATAGGTTCGCAATACGATGCTGGTAAAGACGAATTAAATGTAGCTCAGGATGCTTTTGGTTTTGCTTTAAACTATTACAAAGGCGATTACCAATCGCGATCTAATACTAGGGACAATACTATTTTTAGCTTTAGCAAAGGAGCAAAATTAGAGCAGGATTTAAACCTATACAATGGTAATATCAAAGAAATGGTAACCTCATTGTTAGATAATCAACAGCAACCTATTGCAACACAGTTTAATTATTACAAATACGATCAATTGAACAGGATTAAGGAAATGACCTCACAATCTATTTCATACAACCAGAATTTAAGCACCAATAGCCCTACAAGTGGATATCGTTCTAACTATAGCTATGACCGTAACGGAAACTTAGATAAACTGAATCGTTGGGCACCTCTTCCTACAGGAGTTATTACTCTTATGGACCAGCTTACTTATAATTATAAGCCAGGAACAAACAAATTAAGACATGTAAATGATGCTGTGCCTAATGGTGTGTTTACCAATGATTCCAAAAATGCTAATGATACCTCGCTTGATATTGATAATCAAACTGCCGATAATTATGGATATGATGATATTGGACAGTTAATTACCGATAAACAAGAAGGACTAAAAATAGATTGGTGTGTAGATGGAAAAGTAAAATCGGTTACCAAAGGCAATGGTACAATCATAAGTTTTGAATATGATGGATTAGGCAATCGAACAGCCAAAACAGTTACCAATGGAACCAATGGTACCACTACTTATTACCAGCGTGATGCGCAAGGTAATGTGTTGAGTACTTATGAACTGGTAAAACAAGGAACATCAACAAAGTATTATCTTGTAGAGCAGGATATTTATGGTAGCAGCCGTTTAGGTGTAGAAAGAGGAAGAAAAGAAATCACAGCAGATTTGTTGCAAAGGACACTTAGATCTTCAGGAAATATTTTGGCAGCCACACAACCCGTAGCAATAAGAACTGCAGAAACTACAAAAGATCAATATGGTTTAAATTTTAAGACTACAGATGCTAGTGCAACCTGGAGAGAAAAACCTGAAAATGCGATTAATTTATTTACAAATAATCAGCAAAGAACAGAAAAGATTATCATGACAGGGCATTTAAAAATTGACTCTTCTAATAAAGAAACTGGTATTATTGCTGCATTGCACGGAAAAACAAAAGGAGAATATTGGCCTCAGCGCGGTTCTTTTTCTTATTTAAGTTCCGTTATGGTTCATGCCCAGAAAACGGAGAAAGGTTTTAAGCCTGTGGTTTCGTTTACCAAATATCACAGAAATCATCAGCGTGATACGCATCATGGAAAGACACGTTATGGTTTTGACAGTTATCAAACGTTAACTAATTACGAAATTGTTTCTCCTGAAATTACTGAGGATGAATGGGATTTAAAAGTTTTAATTGAATATAATTATAATTTAGAAGATTATATTGTAAACATAACACTAAACGGAAATGAATACAAAACTCAGCCTACTGTAATCCAGCAATATAATGGCAAACAAAGTGTTGCAGGTAAGAGAGGAAATGATGAAATATTAGATATTGTATTGCCACCTAATTCAATTGGTGCTATAAGCATTGCTAATCATCCTGGTGATAGCAGTACCTATAAAGCATTACTAGCCGAAATATGTGATTTTAGTTATAGGGTAGATAATGGTCAGGAACTTGAGGATATTGAAACGAATTATTTTAGTTTTGATGAGGGTAAAGGTACAATGACCACTTCTACAACAGGACAAGAGGCGATATTAAGCAGTGATATTTTTTCGCAAAGCTATTGTGGCAAAAGAGCCGATGATAGCGATGGTGATGGTATACTAGATATAAACGACAATTGCCCGTTTGTATTTAACCCCATGCAGGAAGAGACTGATAAAGATGGTGTAGGTGATGCTTGTGATAATTGCTTAATCTATAATCCAGACCAGCTCGATACTGATGGAGATGGCAGAGGAGATGCCTGTGATAATTGCAAAAACATTCCTAACTTTGACCAAATCGATACCGATGGAGATGGTATAGGTGATGTATGTGATAATTGTCCTACGATTGCCAATCCTGGACAGGAAGATGCTAATAGAAATGGTATAGGCGATGTGTGTGAAGGTCTTGCACAAGGTAAAGGAGAAAATACCACGCCAGGTACACCAGCAACCGCATATCGTTTTGTAGGAGACAAACAATATGAGTTGTCAAACCATTTAGGAAATGTTTTATCTGTTATTTCAGATAGAAAATTGATAGGTGGAAATAATTTCATGCCAGACGTTCTTAGTTATTCTGATTATTACCCTTTTGGAATGCTTGTTCCTACAAGACATGGTAATACCAACGAGTACAGATATGGTTTTAATGGAAAAGAAAAAGATA